>CAVKIR010000184.1:0-4085 GCA_963656395.1 Prevotella sp. CAG:279 | reverse complement strand
CTTCGGATCTAAGGGTGCTACGATATCATAGCTAAGCTCCGGACGCCGAATCAGGTCTGCAAGAGAGATACCGGAATTCAATGGGGTACTTCCATACGCATTCAGAAGATCCTGTACCTTGTCTGAAGTTCCCACAAAGATCTTCTCCACACGCGCTATTTCCTCACGGATCTGTTCTTCCTTATCCAGGAGATTCTGATAGCGCTCCTCTGAAATCAGGCCGATCTCGTATCCAATCTTTGTCAACCGCAGATCTGCATTGTCCTGACGGAGAAGCAGACGGTACTCGGCACGAGAGGTCATCATTCGATAGGGCTCCCGATTTTCCTTAGTTACCAGATCATCGATCAGGACGCCAATGTAGGCCTGCGAACGATCCAGGATCAGAGGCTCCTTTCCCAGCACGCTGCGTCCCGCATTGATGCCGGCGATAAGACCCTGAGCTGCTGCCTCCTCATAGCCGGAGCTGCCGTTAAACTGGCCTCCGCTGAAGAGTCCTCGCAGTTTCTTGAATTCCAGCGTCGGATAGAGCTGTCTGGCATCGATACAATCATACTCAATGGCATAGGCATTCCGGACAATTCGGACATGCTCCAGTCCGGCTACCGAAGAGTACATAGCATGCTGAACATCCTCCGGCAGAGAACTGGACATGCCGCCGATGTAGATCTCGTTTGTATACAATCCTTCCGGCTCCAGGAAGACCTGATGTCGCTTTTTATCCGCAAAACGAACCACTTTATCCTCTATCGAGGGACAATAACGGGGTCCGGTTCCTTCTATCATACCGGAATACAGAGGGGAACGATCCAGATTGTCACGAATAATCTGATGTGTCTCCTCATTGGTATAAGTAAGCCAGCAGCTGGCCTGCGGCTTCTGAATTTCGTCCGGATCCGTGGTAAAAGAAAAAGGTACGATCCGCTCATCTCCAAATTGTTCCTCTACCTTACTGAAATCGATCGATCTTTTATCCGCCCGGGCCGGTGTTCCGGTCTTGAAACGATACATCTCGATCCCCAGACTTTTTAAGGAGTCTGTCAGATGGGTCGCCGCCTGAAGACCATTCGGTCCCGTAGCATTGCTTACATCGCCGTAGATACAGCGCGCCCGCAGATATGTTCCGGTACAAAGTACCACAGCCTGAGATTCATAGATGGCTCCCGATGTGGTTTTGACGCCTTTTATCACACCATCCTCAGCCAGAATTTCTTCCACCTCTGCCTGCACGATTGCCAGATGTTCCGTATTCTCCAGCACCCGGCGCATGCTGCGGCTGTATTCTGCCTTATCCGCCTGCGCCCGGAGGGAATGAACTGCCGGACCCTTGGATACATTCAGCATCTTTGACTGAATAAAAGTTTTATCAATATTTTTACCCATTTCGCCGCCCAGGGCATCGATTTCCCGTACCAGATGCCCCTTGGAGCTGCCACCGATATTGGGGTTGCAGGGCATCAATGCGATGCTGTCCACACTCACGGTGAAAATAACAGTCTCCAGACCCATTCTGGCGCAGGCCAGAGCTGCTTCACAGCCTGCATGACCCGCGCCCACGACTGCCACCTGACAGCTTTCGCGATATACATTCTTCATACTCATCACCCGATCTTATTTATCTGTAAGCCTTATTTTCCCATACAAAATTTTCCAAATATTTCATTTGCCAGATCGTCTCCGACTTCCTCACCGATGATAAACCCGAGGGATGTATAGGCATCCTTCAAATCGATCGTAAAGAAGTCCTCCGGCATTCCGTTCTCGATGCTCTCGATGACCATCGTAAGACTTTTTTGTGCATCTGTCAGCGCCTGCTTCTGCCGCAGGTTTGTGATCAATACCTCGTCGTTGAAATTGACCTCTCCTTGAAAGAAGAGATTACGAATCGTCTCCTCCAGCTGTCGAATTCCGGCGCCCTCCTTTGCGGAAATGACCAGAACCGGATGTCCTGTCTTCTCACACATGATTTCCGGCGTAATTACAGGCTCCAGGTCTGATTTATTCAGCAGCACCAAGGCCTTCTTTCCTTCCAGAAGCTTCAGAATCTCTTCGTCGCTCTCATCCAATGTCCGGGAACTGTCTGCCACATAAAGGATCAGATCTGCGTCCCCTGCCTGCTTTCTGGCTCGCTCCACACCGATCTGCTCAACCACATCCTCAGTGGAACGGATTCCGGCTGTATCCAGAAGCTGCAGGGATACTTCTCCCAGCTGTAATTGCTCCTCCAGAACATCCCGGGTCGTTCCGGCGATCTCTGTGACGATGGCCCGCTCCTCTCCCAGAAGTACATTCAAAAGGGAGGATTTTCCCGCATTGGGTTTGCCCAGGATAACCGTCTTGATACCTTCCTTCAGCATCTTTCCGTTCACCGAGCTTTGCAGGAGCTTATCGACCTCTGCGGCAATTTTGCGTACCTTGGAAAGAAGCTCATCGCTGTAACCATCCAGACTGATGTGCTCCGGATCATCCAAAGCCGCCTCTAGATAGGCCATCTCATAGAGAATCTGCCCACGAAGCTTCTCGATCTCCTGACGAACGGTTCCTTTTAACTGAGCCAGGGAGGACTTCAAGGCCATCTCATTTTTTGACTGAATCAGATCCATGACCGCCTCGGCCTGGGAGAGATCCATCCGACCGTTCAGAAAGGCACGCTTGGTAAATTCCCCCGGCTCTGCAGCCCGGGCGCCATGCTTCAGAACCGCCTCCAGAATTTTCTGCATAACCAGTCGTCCGCCGTGACAATCGATCTCCGCCGTATCCTCCGCCGTATAACTGTGCGGGCCGCGCATCAGCATTACCAGCACCTCATCCAGCACCTGATCGCCGTCCACGGCCATGCCGTAATGTACGCTATACCCAGGCTGCTCCCTCATAATTTTTTTCTCATTTTTCGGTCGAAATACTTTCTCCAGCACTGCAAAGGCATCCGGGCCGCTGATGCGGATAATTCCGATTCCGGCACTTCCCATGGCTGTCGCAGCAGCTGCAATGGTATCTGTATGATTCATTGTCTATCCTAACTCCGTTTAGAGAAAAAGGAACGCCTTAGCGCTCCTTCTTCTTATTATAATTTCGATTATAACGTCCTCTGTTCCTGTTACCGTAATTGTCCAGCTTTACGCCTTCCTTCAGGGTAACTACCACGCGGCGATAAGGCTCCTCACCTTCGCTGTGCGTGCATACATACTTGTCATTCTGCAATGCAGAATGAATCACGCGTCTTTCATAAGGATTCATAGGTTCCAGAGATACAGGCTTTCTGGTTCTCTTAACCTTCGAAGCAATATTCTTTGCCAGATTCTCAAGTGTTGCCTTTCTGCGCTCCCGATAATTCTCGGTATCCACCTTCACACGGATGTAATCCTCTGTGTTCTTATTCACTACCAGGCTGGAAAGGTACTGCAGAGAATCCAGGGTCTGTCCTCTTTTTCCGATAAGCACGCCCATGTCTGCGCCGTCCAGTGTGATGTTCATCTCTCTGTCCTGCGGATTCTGGGTGATATTCATCGTCACTTCCATGCCCATCGCACCAAACACGTCCTTCAGGAACTTCTCCACCGGCGCTGTATCGACCGGAACGGCCGGCTTGTCCGGCTTCGGAGCCGATGCAGGCACAGCGTCCTTTTTTTCCTCTTTTACTGCCTCAGACTTTACGGTCTTCGGTGCTTCGCTCTTCGAGGCTGGAGATTTTTTAACCTCAGCAGGCTTCTCCTGCTTCTTCGGAGATTCTTCTTTCTTCTCATTGACACGATTCAGAAGCTTCTCCATCTCCTTATCGGCCTTCTGCTTCGTCTCGAGCTCCTCATCGGATATCTGGTGAGCGCGGATGACTGCCTTTCTTCCGCCAATTCCCAGAAAACCGGATGTAGGCTGTGTAACTACTTCATAAGCAACCTTATCCCGGGTCGTACCAAGCTGAATCGCAGCTTCCAGAACTGCATCATCGATTGTTTTTGCCGAAACCTCAATACTTTCCATATCAGACACCCCCGTCCTTTTATTTCTTCTTGCTCTTCTCGTCAAACTTTTCTACCATTCTTGCTTTGGCTGCCAGACTTCCCGGCTTAGCCTCTGTATTCTTATAG
>CAVKIR010000183.1:0-4085 GCA_963656395.1 Prevotella sp. CAG:279 | reverse complement strand
GGCATTGTCCGAACAGCAGACCCGTCTGGATAAGGAGCTCTTCCGTCTGCACAGCCAAAGGGAAAAACTGGAAGAAGCAGCAGATTTCCTGACGGACTACATGTGGGAGGAGTATGAGCTGACCTACAACACAGCCCTTCCTATGAAAAATGAGGAATATACGGATCTGGCGGCCTTAAAGAAGCAGACAGCTGTATTAAAAGAAGAGATCCGAAAGCTGGGCGATGTCAATGTAAATGCCATCGAGGATTACAAAACGATCTCGGAGCGCTATGAATTTATGAATACCCAGAGAAACGACCTGGTGAAGGCGGAGGAAACGCTGACAGGTATCATCGAGGAGCTGGATACAGGTATGCGGCGGCAGTTCGAGGAGCAGTTCGCCCGGATTCGGGTGGAATTCGACAAGGCCTTCAAGGAGCTCTTCGGCGGCGGAAAGGGTACGCTGGAGCTCGATCCGGATGCGGATATGCTGGAGGCAGGCGTGCGGATCATCGCGCAGCCGCCCGGCAAGAAGCTGCAGAACATGATGCAGCTTTCCGGCGGTGAGAAGGCTCTGACAGCCATCTCCCTGTTATTTGCCATTCAGAACCTGAAGCCCTCCCCGTTCTGTCTGCTGGACGAGATCGAGGCGGCCCTGGATGATTCGAATGTCAGCCGCTTTGCAAAGTATCTTCATAAGTTGACAAAGAATACCCAGTTTATTATTATTACACATAGAAAAGGAACCATGGAGTCTGCAGACCGTCTGTATGGTATTACCATGCAGGAGAAGGGCGTCTCCACACTGGTTTCCGTGAATCTGATAGAGGAAGAATTGGATAGATAGTATTTCAGGGGGAAATGGATATGTCTGAGGAGAAAAAAGGATTTTTCAGTCGGCTGGTTTCCGGTCTGTCGAAGACCAGAGCAAATATCGCAGCCGGCATCGACAGTATTTTCAGCGGATATTCTGCGATTGACGACGATTTCTATGAAGAAATCGAGGAGATTCTGGTCATGGGCGACATCGGCATCAATGCCACGAATGCCATCCTGGAGGATCTGAAAGCCAAGGTGAAGGAGCAGCATATCAAGGAGCCCTCCGAGTGCCGAGAGCTTCTGCTGAACAGCATCAAGGAGCAGATGCAGGTGGGCGATGTAGCTTACCGCTTCGAGCAGGAGCGCTCCGTGGTGCTGGTCATCGGTGTCAACGGCGTAGGCAAGACCACATCCGTGGGTAAGCTGGCGGGGAAGCTGAAGGATCAGGGGAAAAAGGTCATTCTGGCGGCGGCAGATACCTTCCGTGCGGCGGCAGGCGAGCAGCTGACCGAGTGGGCGAACCGGGCAGGCGTGGAGATCATCGGCGGCAGTGAGGGAGCCGACCCGGCCTCCGTGGTCTACGATGCGGTCTGCGCAGCGAAAGCACGGCATGCGGACGTCCTGCTTTGCGACACGGCGGGACGCCTTCATAATAAGAAGAATCTGATGGAGGAGCTTCGGAAAATCAATCGAATTATCGATCGGGAATACCCGGATGCCTTCCGCGAGACCCTGGTGGTCTTAGACGGCACCACCGGACAGAATGCCCTGGAGCAGGCCCGCCAGTTTAAGGAGGTCTGTGATATCACCGGCATCATCCTGACGAAGCTGGACGGCACCGCCAAGGGCGGCATCGCTGTGGCGATTCAGGCAGAGCTCGGCATCCCGGTCAAATACATCGGTGTGGGCGAGAGTATCGAGGATCTGCAGAAGTTCGATGCAGACGAATTCGTGAATGCCCTGTTCCATCAGGAACATAACGATTGACAAAATTTGGAAAATATAATAAAAGAGGAGAATATCATGCTTACATTGGAAAAATTTGAAGAAGCCGCAGAGGTAGTGAAGAAGGCAGCCATCGAGACCAAGCTCCTGTACAGCCCGTATTTCAGCGAGCATACCGGCAACAAGGTCTATCTGAAGCCTGAGAACATGCAGGTAACCGGTGCTTATAAGATTCGCGGCGCATACTATAAGATCAGCACCCTGACAGACGAGGAGCGTTCCAAGGGACTGATTACCGCATCCGCCGGCAATCATGCCCAGGGAGTCGCATATGCGGCCAAGGCCTACGGCGTGAAGGCCGTCATTGTTATGCCCACCACCACACCGCTGATGAAGGTGGAGCGCACCAAGAGCTACGGTGCGGAGGTCGTGCTGCACGGCGATGTCTACGATGAGGCCTGCGAATATGCGTATAAGCTGGCAGAGGAGCACGGCTATACCTTTATTCATCCCTTCGATGATCTGGCGGTAGCCACCGGTCAGGGCACCATCGCCATGGAGATTGTAAAGGAGCTTCCGCTGGTTGATTATATCCTGGTTCCCATCGGAGGAGGCGGACTTTCCACCGGTGTCTCCACCCTGGCGAAGCTCCTGAATCCGAATATCAAGGTGATCGGCGTAGAGCCTGCAGGTGCCAACTGTATGCAGGTCTCCCTGAAGAACGGAAAGGTGACCACCCTGCCGAGTGTCAGCACCATTGCCGACGGTACCGCAGTGAAGACTCCGGGAACGAAGATCTTCCCCTATATTCAGAAGAATCTGGACGATATCATCACCGTCACCGACGATGAGCTCATCGGTGCCTTCCTGGATATCGTGGAAAATCACAAGATGGTAGTCGAGAACTCCGGTCTTCTGACCGTAGCAGCCCTGCATCACCTGAATGTAAAAGGAAAGAAGGTTGTCTCCATTTTGAGCGGCGGCAACATGGACATCATCACCATGTCCTCCATGGTACAGTTCGGCCTGATCCAGAGAGATCGAATCTTCACTGTATCCACCATGCTTCCGGACAAGCCCGGCGAGATGGTCAAGATCTCCCAGGTCATCGCCGACGAGAACGGCAATATCGTGAAGCTGGATCACAACCAGTTCATTGGAACGAACCGGAACGAGGGCGTGGAGCTGCGCATCACCATCGAGGCCTTCGGCACCGAGCACAAGAACCGTATCGTCAAGAAGCTGGACGAGGCAGGCTTCCGCCCGCGGCTTGTGAAGATTAACCTGTAGGAGAATGCAAGATGGGACTGATAGAACTTTTTATCCTTGCGGTAGGCCTGTCCATGGACGCCTTCGCCGTATCGGTCTGCAAGGGACTGGCGGTGCAGAAGGCAGGCGTGAAGGAATGCTGCATCGTAGGTGTCTGGTTCGGCGGCTTTCAGGCCTTGATGCCGCTGACCGGATATCTTCTGGGCACCCGGTTCAAGAACTATATCACCAGCATCGATCACTGGATTGCCTTTGTGCTTCTGCTCATCATCGGAATCAATATGATTCGGGAGTCGGGAGAGCGGGACGACGACGGTGAGGTCTGTCCGAAGGAAGAGAATCCCTTCGCTTTCAAAACCATGCTGATGCTGGCGGTAGCTACCAGCATCGATGCTCTGGCTGTGGGCATCACCCTGGCCTTCCTGAACGTGGCGCTGATTCCTTCCGTCACCTTTATCGGAGCGACTACCTTCGTGATTTCCGCCGTCGGCATCCGTATCGGCAATATCTTCGGTACGAAATATAAGTCCAAAGCGGAATTTGTGGGCGGCCTGATTCTCGTCTGTATCGGTGTCAAGATTCTGCTGGAGCACCTGGGAATTCTATAAACCACATTTGTCAAGAAAAAATACTTGACAAGTAGGGCCCGATTGTGTATGATGGTTCAGGCAGGTGAGAAGTATGGATAAAATTCTGGAGCAGACCTTGCTGTATGATTTCTACGGTGAGCTGCTGACGGATCATCAGAAGCAGATCTATGAGGATGTGGTGCTGAATGATTATTCCTTCAGCGAAGTGGCAGAGGAACAGGGCATCAGCCGACAGGGTGTGCACGATCTGGTCAAGCGTTGCAACAGGATTCTCCAGGAATATGAGTCGAAGCTTCACCTGGTTGAGAAGTTTGTGACCATCAAGGAGCAGATTGAAGAGATGGAAAAGTCCCTGCGGGAGGCGGAAGAACCGGACAAGAAAGCCCTGGTGCGGCAGCTGAACGGTATATTGGAGAATTTATAGATGGCATTTGAAAGTTTATCTGATAAATTACAGAACGTATTTAAGAACCTGCGGGG
>CAVKIR010000182.1:0-4125 GCA_963656395.1 Prevotella sp. CAG:279 | reverse complement strand
GGCCATTCAGTGGATCCGGATAAAATTATTTCCAGGTATTACAAATCTTTAGATCATATTAAAGAACTGATGAAGATTTGCGATATTATGCATATTTATGATAATACAGAAGAACTTTACAGAATTGTCAGGAAGCACAAAGATGATACTTCCATATATCCGAACGAATTTTGGAGTGAGAATAGAATTCTTGAACTTATCGGAATGAATTGAATTATCCCGGCCCAGCAATGAGCCGGGATAATCTTTAATATTCTTAAAGGTTGCAGATATTGTAAAGAGAAGCAAAGTTACGTATAATAAAACCATTCAAGATACAGGGAGTAAATGGGATGAATCATACCATAGACATACAGAATTACACAGAACAGCCGACCTACAAGCGGGGTCTGGATCTCTATAAAAGGGGTCATGTACAGGAATATTTCGAAAAAAAACAGGGAGACGAAAAGGAAGTAGGTGCCGTAGTGCTGGGCAGCAAGGACGGATTCTATGATGCCCGGCTGCTCATCGACGAGGAGCATGGTATCCTGGCAGGAATCTACTGTGACTGCCAGGCCTTCCACCGCTACAACAGTGTATGCAAGCACTGCGTGGCATTGACGCTACTCTATAATGAGAGGCATGGAGACAACAGGCCGCAGAAGAAGCAGACCTCGCCGGAGCTTCGCGCTCTCTTTCAGAAGGAGGCTCTGCAGAAATCCCTTCCCGTCATGCAGAACGATACCTACGGAAAGGTTCGCCTGGAGCCGATTTTTTGGCTGGACAACTATGGATTCCATGTGGAATTCAAAATCGGTGTGACGAAGATGTATGTTCTGAAGGATGTGAAGGAGCTGGAGGAACGGATCCGAAACGGCGAAGATTACGCATATGGAAAATATTTTCATTTCTACCATACCCTGCAGGCCTTTGACGAACGATGGCGGCCTATGGCGGAATTCCTGTGCCGCTGGGCACGGGAATATCGAAGACAGAACAGCCGGATGAGCTACCATGGTTATATGATCGATTACAGTGAAAAGGTGCGGAACATGGTCTTGAGCGGGGAGGAGCTCGCAGACTTTCTACAGGCAGCCGGAGAGGAGAAGCTGACCGGCACCATCCCGGGCACCAGAACCACGGTCTGGCAGGTGACAAGGGAGCCCCTTCCCAGAACCATGACCATCCAGGGTGATGAGGAGGGCATTACGCTGAAGACCTCCAAATGCACCGCCGGAGGTGAGGCCGGAAAATACCGGGTCTATTTCCACGAGGGACGGATCTATCTGGAGGATAAGGAGAAGCTCGCACCCATTCTGGGCTTCCTGAACAGCATGACCGCTATGGGAGATCGGGACGGCTATATCGAGAAGGCGGATCTGCCGGTATTCTGCCGGGATTACCTGCCGGTGCTGAAGGATTTCTACCGATGCAGAATGCGAAAGTTTGATCCGGAAGAATATAAGATGGAGAGTCCGAAGCTTCGCGTCTACCTGGATGCACCCCAGACCAATATGGTCACGGAGCGTCCGGTGGCACTCATAGAAGACCGGGAGCTTCCCCTCTACGGAACCGAGGAGCTGGCCGTGCGGGATATGCAGGAGGAGGGAGAGATCAAGGAGATACTGGGAAAATATTCCAATGCCTATGATGCAGCCCATGAAAGCATGGTGATCGCGGATGACCCGGATCTCCTCTATGAATTCCTGACCGAGGGCATTCCCCTTCTGCAGAGCAGAGCCGAGGTCTATATCTCCGATGCACTGAAGCGCTTCGAGGTGCGAAAAGCACCGAAGATGTCCGTGGGTGTCTCCCTGGAGGGCAATCTTCTGGAGCTGAAGCTCACCGCCGGGGATCTCTCCCGGGAGGAGCTCATCGATATCCTGTCCCGGTATCAGAAGAAAAAGAAGTATTACCGTCTGAAGGACGGATCCTTTGTGGATGCAGGGGATTCCGGTCTCGATACGGTGGCGGAGCTGCGGGACAGCTTGGGAATTACGGATCGGCAGCTGAGACAGGAGCAGGTCGAGGTACCCAAATATCGCGCCCTCTATCTTGACCATCAGCTAAAGGAAGACCCCAGCGTAAGCAGCTGGAAGAACAAGGCCTTCCGCTCCCTGATCCGGAATATGAAGACCGTCGATGACAATGACTTCGAGGTGCCGGGCACCTTAGAGGGCGTTCTCCGGGAATACCAGAAGCGAGGGTTCCTGTGGCTGAAGACGCTGGAGCACAATGGCTTCGGCGGTATTCTGGCGGATGACATGGGTCTGGGAAAGACCCTGCAGGTCATCGCTCTGCTCCTTTCCGACCACGAGGAAGCATCCCGGGAAATGGTGCCTGCGAACCAGCGGGCGGCTCTCATCGTCTGCCCGGCCTCTCTGGTCTACAACTGGAAGCATGAGTTCGAGAAGTTTGCGCCGGAGCTGCCGGTGCAGATGATTGCCGGAGCTGCATCCGAGCGGGCAGCACAGATACAAAGTGCGGGCCCCGATGATGTCCTCATTACCTCTTACGATCTTCTGAAGCGGGATATCGAGGCCTATGAGAACTATAGCTTCCGCACGGAGATCATCGATGAGGCCCAGTATATCAAGAACCATAATACCCAGGCGGCTAAGGCGGTAAAGGAGATTTCAGCAGCCTTTAAGCTGGCTCTGACCGGTACTCCGGTGGAGAATCGCTTAAGCGAGCTTTGGAGCATCTTCGATTATCTGATGCCGGGCTTTCTCTACGGCTATACCCGGTTCCGGGAGGAGCTGGAGACGCCCATCGTGCAGAATGAGGACGAGGATGCCAGAAAGCGTCTCCAGAAAATGATCGCTCCCTTCGTCCTGCGGCGTCTGAAGAAGGATGTCCTGACGGATCTGCCGGAGAAGCTGGAGGAGACCATGGTGGCAGAGCTCTCCGGAGAGCAGCAGAAGCTCTACGATGCTTCCGTGAAGCGGATGATGCTGATGCTGGACAAGCAGTCGGAGGAGGAATTCCGTTCCGCCAAGATCACCATTCTGGCGGAGCTTACGAGATTGCGGCAGCTCTGCTGCGACCCGGCTCTCATTTACGAGGATTACAAAGGGGAATCCGCGAAGATGGAGCTTTGCATCGATCGAATCCGCAATGCCGTAGAGGGCGGACATAAGCTGCTCTTATTCTCCCAGTTTACCTCCATGCTGGATCGGCTGGCCGAGAGGCTGACGGCCGAGGGCATCGGCTACCATATGCTGACCGGCGCCACATCGAAGGCGAAGCGGGCGGAGCTGGTGGAGAGCTTCGAGGAGGATGACATTCCGGTCTTTCTCATCTCCCTGAAGGCCGGCGGTACGGGACTGAACCTGACGGCGGCGGACATGGTGATTCACTATGACCCGTGGTGGAATCTGGCAGTCCAGAATCAGGCCACCGACCGTGCGCACCGCATCGGACAGAAGCATGTGGTCACGGTCTATAAGCTGGTATTGAAGGATACGATAGAGGAAAATATTGTAAAATTGCAGGAGAAAAAGAAGGAACTGGCGGATCAGATTCTCGGAGGCGAGGACTTCGGAGGCGGAAGCTTAAGCCGTGAGGATCTGATGGAGCTGTTAAAGGGATAGAACCATGAAAAGGTGTAAAGACAGGAGGTAGCAAGATGTGCGATGAACGTAAGAATATGGTAAGAAGACAGCAGAGCCTGGGGCCGCAGGAGGCACAGCGGGAGCAGGAGCAGGAACCGCTGCAGAGAAGCCGTTCCATGGAGCTGCCGGAAGGTCCTATAGAGCTGGAAGCCCGGCAGAATGACTGGGATGTGCTCGAGCAGGAGAATCTGGTAGGCGCGCGGTTCAAGTGCCGGGAGGAGTTCACCGGGGGCAGAACCGATTGGAGCCGGGGAAGCGAGGATATGATCCGGGTGCAGGGAGCCGTCCGGGCTCTGGCGGAGACAGCGGAGCAGCGCCATGCTTTAAGAACCCCGGAGGATGTGCAGGCCTTCTGTCAGAACCTCGATCAGATCGAGAATCAGTATCTGACGGCCATCGAGGATTGCAGCATCTATATCAAGAATAAGAAGGCCTCTTATTTCCCATATAATAAAATCCGCTACAACGCCGTGAAGAATACCCTGGATCGCCTGACCCAGGAGCTGAATACCCTGTCGGCTATCCGGAA
>CAVKIR010000181.1:0-4142 GCA_963656395.1 Prevotella sp. CAG:279 | reverse complement strand
GTATTCAAAAATCGCCATTCACATTCCATTTATACGGAGCCTGCATCATTCCTGTATGGGGCCGCCTTTGCGAGCTATCATGGACTGACTGGCGTCTGTACAGTAACCGCCAAAATCATATTTTTCCGTATACGATGCTCTTCGCGATCACATCCGCCTTTTCCTGCCCATAGAGCTGTGCGATCAGGCTCAGTGCAAATGGGATGGCGGTGCCGACGCCGCGGCTGGTGATAATGCTGCCGTCGACGACCACCGGCTCTGTCTCACAGACAGCTCCGTCCAGGCCATCCTCACAGCCCGGATAGCAGGTAGCATGCTTTCCCTTCAGAAGCCCTGCATGTCCCAGGACGGTGGGCGCAGCGCAGATGGCAGCCAGCTTCTTTCCCTTTGCATCATGCTCCTTTAAGAGCGCCAGCAATGGCTCACATGCCTTCAGATTCAAGGTGCCGGGCATGCCGCCGGGCAGCACCAGAAGATCTGCATCGGTAAAATCAGCCTCCGTAAAGAGGCAGTCTGCAGTCACAGGAATCCCATGGCTTCCGGTCACCTTCTTTTCCGCTCCGATGGATACCAGGGTCACCTCTGCCCCGGCCCGACGCAGCAGATCTGCAGGCGTCAGTGCCTCCACTTCCTCGAATCCTTCTCCTAAAAATAAGCATACTTTCTTCATTATCTTCGACTCCTTTCTTCTACAAGGCTTCACCTTCGCTCATTATAGCAAATTTCCGTTGAATTTTCTATATCGATGTGCTACTGTCCTTTTATATGGAGGGATTCTTATGGAAATCGAACGAAAATTTTTAATTCCGAAGCTGCCGGATAACCTGGATTCTTATCCCTGCAAGCTGCTGGAGCAGGCCTATCTGTGTACCGATCCCGTGGTGCGGGTGCGCCGGGAGGACGATGCCTTTCTTCTTACGTACAAGTCCAAGGGACTTATGAGCCGCGAGGAATATAATCTTCCTTTGACAGCCGAGAGCTATGCGCATCTGAAGGGCAAGGCGGACGGAAATATTATCACCAAAAAGCGATATCTGCTGCCGTTACCTGACGACCTGACCATCGAATTAGATGTATTTGCTGTGCCCTTTGAGGGGCTCCTGCTTGCGGAGGTAGAATTCCGATCCGAGGAGCAGGCTCTGGCTTTTACGCCGCCGGAATGGTTCGGTGAGGAGGTGACCTGGTCGTCGGAGTATCATAACAGTACACTCAGCCGGAGGAAAATCAGTGATGAAAGCGGCACCTAAAACCATTCGGGTGTCTTAAAAAGGCGGAAAGCCTGCAGCCGCAGGTTTCCCGCCCTTCTTATTTATACCTTGTATACAATTTTCCCGTCGCAGATAGTATAATGCACCCGGCCTGTCAAGGTCCATCCCTTAAAGGGCGAATTGACTGCCTTGGAGTGAAAGCCTTCGACTGTCCATTCCTCATCTGCATCAAAGAGAACCAGATCGGCAGGAGCGCCCTCTCGGACACCCTCATAGGGCAGGTGGTAGAGCGCGGCCGGATTCCGGCTCATCTTCTCCATCAGCTCCGGCAAGGTCAGATGCCCCGGCTTTACCAGCTCCGTGATACCCAAAGCCAGGGAAGTCTCCAGGCCGATGATGCCGCTGGGCGCCTCTGTCAGGGGCTTGTTCTTCTCATCGATGCTGTGGGGCGCATGATCCGTCGCGATCATATCGATGGTGCCGTCCTTCAGGCCCTCGATGACGGCCCGGCGATCCCGCTCGGTTCGAAGGGGCGGGTTCATCTTCGCCAGGGTTCCATAGGTCAGAATTGCCTCATCCGTCAGCGTAAAATGATGGGGCGCTGCCTCGGCCGTCACATGCGAGCCGCGTTTCTTCGAGGCGCGCACAGCCTCTACGGCTCCTGCGGTACTGATGTGCTGGATATTGACGCTGGCACCTGTCTCCTCCGCCAGACGGCAGTCCCGCTCGACCATGGTGATCTCGGCCTCCGCCGGGGAGCCGCCGATACCCAGCTTCTCGGATACGACGCCGCGGTTGATGCCATTATTCGTGATAAGCTTCGGATCCTCCTCATGGAGGCTGACCGGCACCTGCAGCTCTTCGGCCTTGATGAGCGCAGCTTTTAAGACTTCTTCGTCCAGAATCGGGATGCCGTCGTCGGTAAAGCCCGCTGCTCCTGCTGTGCGAAGTCCGTCCATATCCACCAGCTCTTCGCCCTGCATGCCCTTGGTGACGCAGGCACAGGAAAGGACATGAATACCGGTCTCTTTTCCCTTCTCCAATACATAGGTCAAAGTCGACGCAGCGTCCACCACCGGCTTCGTATTCGCCATGCAGACGACGGTCGTAAAACCGCCCGCTGCCGCCGCGCGTGCACCGGTCAGGATATCTTCTTTATAGGTAAGTCCCGGATCGCGGAAATGTACGTGTACATCGATCAGTCCCGGTGCCACCACCAGTCCTTCCGCTTCCAGGATCTCGCCGCAGTCTCCCAGGTCAAGCTTTTCTCCCACGGCCTTGATTGTTCCATCATCCAGAATCAAATCACCGATAAACTCTCTGCCGCTTACCGGGTCGATGATTCTTCCGCCACGAATCCCTGTCATATTACGATTCCTTCTTTGCCGTCAGTGTCTTATTCGCATATTCTAGAAAGCTGTTCACTGCGTCCTTGACACTGCTCTCTCCGTCCAGGATCTCATTTTCCATCTGATACCAGTAGACACGCATTTCCTCGAATCCGTTTACCTTCTGGTAATAGGGGCCGCTGTAGGCCATCCATGCCTCATAGAGGCTGGCATCCTCATTGCCGCTGTAGACATCTCCCATGGAGCTTCTTACCGGAAATGCGCCGCTTCGCACGACATTTTCCTGGGCTACGCTTTCATCATTGCAAAGAAAGTCAATCAGATAGCGGGAGGCCTGTTCCTTCTGCTCATCCTCTGTCTTAAAGATACAGAAGCCGTTCAGCATGTATTCCAGCACCGGGGTTCCGTCCTCTGAGGGATAGGGCATCACGACCACATCCACGCTGTTCTCCTGCAGTGTCTGGGCATTGCTGATGGCCTGGGGCAGGCTCCACAGCAGGCAGTAGGAATTGTTGCCCGCCACGAAGGAGGACACGGCGTCTGCTCCCGTGGAGTCGGTTCCGTTCAGGATCAGTCCGCTGTCCATCCAGCTCTTGATCTTCGTCAGAGCCTTCTGTCCGGCCTCGTCGTTCAGGGTATAGGCTGTCATATCCTCATTCATCAGACTGCTGTCATAGAGATTCGTGATAAAGGAGCGGGTCGCATAATCACCGGCGATGCCGGAGCAGTACAGCATTCCCGCATTGAAGCCTGCGTCATGAAGCTTCGTGATCACCTGCTCGAATTCATCCGTCGTCCAGGTGCGCTCCCCCTCCAGATTCAGGAGCTCCATCGCTCCGCTCTCCTCCAGCATGGAGCGATTGAAGGCCATCACATAGTTGGATCCGCTTAAGGGATACATCACATAGGTATCCCCGGATCGGCAGGCGCTTAAGATTCCCTGACTTACTATATCTGCGGTCACATCCTCCGTGAACAGGTCGCCCAGATCAGAGAGCAGACCTTCCTTCGCATAACTGCTGATACGTCCCGGCTCATCCAGAAGCACATTCGGCAGTTCGCCGCCCTCGGCCTTGATCTGCTCCTCCAGCTGCGTCGGGCCGTCGGTATAGTCCAGATACTTTATCTCCACGGTTATGTTCGGATACTTCTCATTGAATTTCTGAATCAGGGACTGCTCGTAGCTGCCGTCTCCCTGCTCTTCATCCTCCACGAAGACCGGGTAGGTCCACCAGGAAATCTTCGCCTCCAGATCGGAGACCACTTCTACTGTCTCCTCCGTCGTCTCTTCCGGTTCTTCTACTACATCTTCGATATCTATATCAGCGCTCTCAGTGTCTTTTCGGCTCTGGCAGCCTGCAGCTGCGGCCAGTAGAATTCCCGTCATCGCGAGAGCTGTGAATCTCTTCCAGTTCATCATGTGTTAAAACCTCCTAATTCGGTACACGGTCGTAAACGTGTACCAAATTACTATATCACAGATAGCAACTGGGAACAAGAGGAGATTATATCTATCATTACCTTGATTTACAGTTACTGTACAAACGCCAGCCAGTCCATGATGGCTCGCAAAGGCGGCCCTATA
>CAVKIR010000180.1:0-4165 GCA_963656395.1 Prevotella sp. CAG:279 | reverse complement strand
CCGTGCTTCGCACTCCCACAATTCTACTTCAATTCGGATTCTCGCGGGGCTTTCTTGATTTTTCGATGCTTTTCATGTATTCTTGGATCACACGGTACTTTCTAAAGATCGAAAACCAGAAAGGAGGGTCTCTATGCCCTTACTGAAGGAAGGCATTTATACCATTGATGACATCCTGAATCTCCCCGATGGCCAGCGTGCAGAGCTGATTGACGGGCAGATATTTGATATGGCTCCTCCCAGTCCTCTGCATCAGGAGATTGCGGGAGAATTATTCGCCGTCATCCACAGCTACCTCAAAGCAAAGCACGGACCATGCAAGCCTTATCTTGCTCCCATCGGCGTATTTCTGTCCACTGAGGAGAAGACCCATTATATAGAGCCCGATATTCTCGTCGTCTGCGACCCCTCAAAGATTTCTCAAAGAGGCTGCGAGGGTGCACCGGACTTTATCATTGAGGTGGTTTCCCCCGGCAGCCGCCGCATGGATTATACCTTAAAGAACGCCTTGTACAGTGAAGCCGGTGTTCGCGAATATTGGATCGTAGATCCGGCCAAGGAACGAATCACCGTCTACCACTACGAAGTAGACGCTGCACCTGCCATTTTCACCTTCGATCAGAAGGTAACGGTCGGAATCTATGGTGATTTACATATCTGCATCAATGAACTGCTGCATTCGTAAAAAAGAGAGAAAGCCCCCGGTGATCGCTTCGACCTCCGGGGGGCTTCTTTTGCTTTATCTCATTATTTTACATATCCAGCGGATACTTGTCAGTCAGGGTCTTCACCAGCGCCTTCGCCTTCTCGGTCGCGCTCTCGCCCTCCTTGATCATCATGGCCACTGCCTCTGCAATCGTCTCCATATCTGCTTCCTTCAGACCTCTGGCTGTGACGGCCGGAGTGCCGATGCGGACACCGCTGGTCACGAAGGCTGACTTCGGATCATTCGGAATGGTATTCTTATTGGCCGTGATATTTGCCGCATCCAGGAGATGCTCCACCTCTTTACCGGTCAGGTCAAAGGGAGTCAGATCCACCAGCATCAGGTGATTGTCCGTGCCGCCGGATACGATCTTGATGCCGCGATCCATCAGCCCCTTGCAAAGTGCCCTGGCATTCTTCACGATCTGCTGCTGATATTCCTTATATTCCGGCTGCAATGCCTCCTGGAAGCAGACAGCCTTGGCCGCGATCACATGCATCAGCGGGCCGCCCTGGATGCCGGGGAATACGGCCTTATTGAAGTTAAACTGCTTCGCCGTCTCTGCATCGGAGAGAATCATGCCGCCTCTGGGGCCACGCAGCGTCTTATGGGTCGTGGTGGTGGTCACATGGGCATAGGGGATCGGGCTCGGATGCAGGCCTGCTGCCACCAGCCCGGCGATATGCGCCATATCTACCATCAGGTAAGCCCCTACCTCGTCTGCGATCTCACGGAACCGCTTGAAATCAATGGTTCTCGCATAGGCGCTGGCTCCGGCGATGATCAGCTTCGGCTTACACTCCTTCGCAATGCGGAGAATCTCATCGTAATCCAGCACGCCGTCATCGTTCACTCCGTAGGGAACCACGTTGAAATAGGTTCCGGAGAAGTTCGCGGGGCTTCCGTGGGTCAGGTGTCCGCCGTGGGCCAGGTTCTGTCCCATAATGGTATCTCCCGGCTTCAGCATCGCGAACTGCACTGCCATATTCGCCTGGGCGCCGGAATGGGGCTGCACGTTCACGTATTCGCAGCCAAAGATCTTCTTGGCCCGCTCGATGGCCAGTCGCTCGACCTCATCGACACACTCGCAGCCTCCGTAATAACGCTTTCCCGGATAGCCTTCTGCATATTTATTCGTAAGCGGACTTCCCATAGCCGCCATAACTGCCTTGGTCACCCAGTTTTCGGATGCAATCAGCTCGATATGGCTGTTCTGACGAGCCATCTCATCCTCGATGGCTGCCGCTATCTCCCTGTCCACTGCCTTCACTTCATCCAATGAATACATTGTATGCTCCTCCTTGTTATGCTGCGCCCGAATGTCTTTCTATCGCGGACGCTTGTCTTTTTTTACTTGCTTCATTATAGGAGACAGAGTCTAAAAAAGCAAGCCCTTTTTAGATAGAAATTAAAGTTTGTATATTCATCTTTCCCTCCCGTAAAAATCTGATAATTTCCCGTCTGCTTATGTCACCAGACGTCTATCTCCACACCTATACTATCCTGTCCCGGGGATTCCACCTATAATGAAAAGGTAATAGAATTCTTTTGAGAGGGAGTTTTACAAATGAAACAGAAAATCCAGATTTTGCTGCATACCACAGGCGTCTTCAGCCATTACTGCGGATATCAGTATTTTGTCCGTACGGTGGAGCTGGCGATCCAGAATCCGACGCGGCTGCAGTGTATTCACAAGGAGCTCTATGTCACCGTGGCCTCCGAGTATTCCACATCGGTCGCCAGCGTAGAGCGCGATATCCGAACCGTCCGGGATGTCATGATGCGCAACGGCGGCCATGAGCTTCTCGCGGAGATGACCGGCTGTACCGTCTGGTCGGATAATAAGCCTTATCCCAAGGATCTCATCGCCATCTTCTGTGACTATTTGATCGCACATTATCCGATGACGGGTAACATGTAAGTGATGGGATAGGCGGAAAACCGGCCTGCAGAATCGAAACAGCCGTCACTATCAAGTGTAGTGGCGGCTGTACTGAATAGTTACCTTATTTCTTTATACAATTGTCGATACCGTTCCCGGAACAATGCGGGGCTCAGCTCCTTCTGCGCTTTTCGTGCTGTCTCATCATATCTGCAGGGTTCTTTCAGAGCCCTCTCCAGACACACCGCCAAGGCTTCCGGATTTTCGCTCTCAAAGCAATATCCCACGTGCTGCTGACGAATCAGGCTTCCAAGACTCCCATGATCCGGCCCAACGATGGTTTTCCCCAGATAAATGCCTTCGCACATGGGGCCGCTGGCTCCGTCAAATACCTTCCGATAGGGCAATACAATGATATCTGCCTCTGTCAGATATGCAAGAACCTCATCCTCTGTCAGAAATCGCAGAATCAACTCCGTCTCGCTCTGATATCCGGATGTCTCCTGTTCGATATAAGCTCGATCAAAATCCTCTTCCCTTCCGGCTACAACCAGATGAAACGGCGTCTTTACCATTTTTAAGGCCGTCAGCAGAATATCCAGCCCCTTGTCCTGTCTCGTTCCTCCCAGAGACAACAATACGGGCGGCGTATGGCGATACATGCCGCTCTCCTGCATCTTGGTCTTTAGAAAACAGGGATAGGAAATCCAGCGGGTATTTTTGCAGCCATACTGCGCTACCGTCCTTCGTATCTCCTCTGTGTGGAATACCCCGGCCGCTGCTTTCTTCAGCATCCGCCTCATACTGATTTCCCGCGCCTTTCCCGGAAAGAGATGATGAAAGGTAATTACGATTTTACTTTGACCGAAGCCGCCCAGTCCCAGACCGAAATAGCGCATCATGGTATCACCGTCCAGAAAATGAACCACGTCCGGCTTTTCCTGCCTTGCTATCCGGTGAAGCTCCTTCATCCAGCTTCGGTAAGCTCCCGGACGGCGGATCGAAGGGATGGGCAGACGAATGCATCTTCCTTCCACCTGTTCCTGGCCTTCCGGCAGCACTGCAAAGCTTTCCTCCGGTTCTATGTGCAGCAGATGGTTTACATAAATCAGATGGTGGCCGCTTACACTCGTATCCACATACATGATTTTCACGTTTTAATTCTCCTTATGACTTCTGACCAGCTCCTGTATCTTCTCGGCACTGCTCTCCCAGGTAAATTCCTTCCGAATACGCTCTGCTGCCCGCTGTCCGATCGCCGGATCGATACCACCGGCGATGATGCGTTCCATCTCTTTCTCGGAATCACAGAGATATCCGGATACACCATTTTCCAGGATCTGCTCAGGTCCCGGAGCCCTGCGGGCTACGACCGGACAGCCCTGATACATGGCTTCCAGAATACTCATACCGAAAATTTCATGGGTATTAAAGTTTACATAACAATCACTTGCCGCGTAATATTGATACATTTCTACATTCGGAATCCGCTCAAAATAAAAAATGCGCTCCGCGTTCCCGCTCTTCTGGATTCTCTCTTCCAGCTCCCTGCGAAGGCTGCCGTCTCCGATGATAAC
>CAVKIR010000179.1:0-4194 GCA_963656395.1 Prevotella sp. CAG:279 | reverse complement strand
AATGGCGATTTTTGAATACGCAGCTGGATTCTCATGCAAAGAACGGATTCGCCTGCCGGATGAAGCGCATTGTCTGAGCAGCGCATGCATGAGGCCACCCGGCATCAAGCATGCGCTGTGAGTTTGCGCTAAGTCCGGCAGTTCGGCGAAGGAGTGATGCGCATAGAGAATCCCTGCGGATTCAACCTGAGCCAGGAACATTTCATTTGTACGGAGCCGTTCGAACTTTCTAGATTATGAACATATCGAAAGTCTCTAAATGCAGATATTCTCAGTTGCTCCGATGTTGGCTGGCGTCTGTATAGTAACCAAAAAAATGCACAAAATTATGTACCCGACATAACCTTGTGCATTCTACAAGACTTTTTTCTTTAGGTGGCTGCGTCGCTCTCCGGGCTTCGCAGTCCCCGCGTATTCTTTTCCACCAGCCGTCTGGCAATCATAATCTGATGCCCGCAGCCCATACATTTCAGGCGAAAATCCGCACCTACCCGCAAGATCTCCCACTCGGAGCTTCCGCAGGGATGCGCCTTTTTTAATTTAACAATATCTCCTACCTTATATTCCACTTAAAACCTCTCCGATATTCCCCTGGATCAGCAAATCCGCGCTGGCATCCCGGGGTGTCGCGTCCCGATTGATGACCACCAGATGCTGCCCTGTAAAATAATCTATCAGTCCCGCTGCCGGATATACCGCCAGGGATGTGCCGCCGATGATCAGCATATCTGCCCGGGAGATGGCGCGTACCGCGCCGCGGATGGTCGCGTCGTCCAGTCCCTCCTCGTAGAGCACCACATCCGGCTTGATGATGCCGCCGCACTCGCATCTTGGCACGCCCTCGGAATGCAGCATATACTCCATATCATAGAACTTTCCGCAACTCTGACAGTAATTCCGATGCACGGATCCGTGCAGTTCGTAGACCTGCTTGCTTCCGGCCATCTGGTGAAGTCCGTCGATATTCTGGGTCACCACGGCCTTCAGCTTTCCCGCTGCCTCCAGCTCGGCTAGCTTCCGATGAGCTGCATTGGGCTTCACCCCCGGACAGAGCAGCTTCTTGCGATAAAACCGGTAAAATTCCTCCGGGTTTCGCACAAAAAAGCTATGGCTGATGATGGTCTCCGGCGGATATTTCCACTCCTGATGATAGAGCCCGTCCACACTTCGGAAATCCGGAATACCGCTCTCGGTGGACACACCGGCGCCGCCGAAGAAGACGATCGCACTGCTTTCGTCTACATACTGCTTCAAAAGCTTTCTCTTATCCTCTGCTGCTGCCACGATCATCCCTCCTGTTCCATTTGATCACAGCACACTAATATAATTTCTTCGCATGCACCAGGAACCGCTTCTCTCCGTGCTTCGTACAGGTAGACAGGGTAATGATGGAATCCTCCTTCGTCACTGTCACACTGGTGTCATAGAGGGAGCGTCCCTTGATGGTCTTCAGATACTCCTCATACGTCTCGTCCGGTGCGAAGCCGATAGTATAGCTGTCACTGTCCGCCTCTGCCTCATATACGGAAAAGATCTGATATGCATGAGTTCCGTCTGCCAGATCCACATACACATTCGGATGCGTGACCAGATAAGAGGCCGATTGGTACTCCTTGAGTCCCGCAAACATGGAACCATTTTTCATATTATGCCCGTAAATAATCGTATGCAAATCCGTAAAATTCGCACTGTTCAGGGTCTCCATGAAAATACTGCCCGCGCTGTTCAGCTTCTTGCTGAAGGTATGATTCAGATAATAGGAATCGTCACTGGTATGCATCAGCGGGTAACTGATCTGCGTACCCGGGATCTGAATCCAGCCTACGGTATCGGAATTCTGGGCTTTTAACTCACTGATGGCCACGCGCTGTACCTGCTCCGGTGCACTGGGATCCGTCTCGCTCTCTTCCTCTGTCTCTCCGTCCTCAGCCTCGGCCGCAGTTTCATCCAGCGTCGGCTCCTCAGACACATACTGCTGCAGATCCTCGTATTCGTCTGTTCCCTTCTTATATTCGATAAAAATATTGGACAGCTGCCAGACACTCACGCCCAGCACTGCCACGCAGAGCAGCAGCACCGCCAGCAGCGGAACGGACAGCTTTCTTTTTTTCTTTTTTTGATTCTCGTCTGCCATAACAGAGCCTCCTCCATGTTTTCGTTCATTATGCATAACGATTCAGATCCTTGCAAAACTGCGTTCTGCGAATATGGTTCTGAATACGATTACATTTATTCTACCAGACTGAACAGTTAAGATCCAGCTCTTCCTGCGCACAGACAGCAATGCTGAGCTTCTCCCCGGGCAGCTGATAATTCCGGATATGATAGCTTTCCTGCCGCAACTTCTGCTGCACGATCGTTCCCGTCGTATCAAAGGCATCCAGCGGAATACGCAGTCCCTCACCGATGGCCTTCAGAAAGCTCTCCTTGCGCACCCAGAGATCACAGAACTTTTGCACCGGTTCCTCTGTCTCCGGGGTAATCGTCCCGCCGCAGTACCCTGCAAGCTCTGCCTGCTCCTGCGGATGCATTTTCTTCATAATCTGCCGCCATCTCGCATGCCTTTTCCACACTTCGATGTCGATTCCCACCGGGTTTTCCCCAAAAGCGCAGGCCGCGTAAGGTCCGCTGTGAGAAATGCTGATATGGATGTTCGGATATCCTATCAGATAAGGCTTCCCTTTTTCATCCTTTTCGACCCTGCAGGCTTCCGCCGGAATCTCATATTCCACCTCAAGCGCGGACGCGAGCAGACGTCTGGCCACCGCAGATGGATTTTCGCCCTCTAATGTCCGTGTCAGACGGATTCCTATCATTTACCGGCACCTATTCCTCTGCAAATAAAATCTGCTCCACAATCTCTGCTGCGTCCGTGATACAGTCACTGCAGGCACGTAAGGGACAGCCGGTCTCCACGCCCTTCAGCTCCTTACAGACCAGAGAACCGTTCTTTTTCTGAAAGGCCTCCACGATCTTCTTCGAGATCTGATAGGTCTTTCCCTTGCTCATAGGCGCTTCCAGATCGCCGCAGCTGTTCTTCAGGCCTGCCAGCATCACCGCGCCGGATACGGCACCGCAGGTGGCCTGCATGCCGCCCATGCCGAGTCCGAAGGCCTCCGTCGCACGAAATGCGCTCTGCTCATCCATTCCTACCAGATCGCAGTAGGCGCACGCCACTGACTGCGCACAATTATAGCCATTTCCATGATTTTCCAGTGTTTTCTGTATTCTGCTTTCCATTTTTTCTCCCTTTCTGTCCATCTACTGCTTCTGCTTATCCAGCAGCTCCTGCAGAGCCTCATCGCTGTCGGAGATCCATACGTCCTCTTCCTCCGCATTCAGCCCCAGATATTCTCTTAAGGTACAGGTCTCGTCACTGTTCCCCCAGTCCTCGATATATTTATCGATGGCTTCAAAGGGCAGCTCCCCAACCAGATACTTTTCCTTGAATTTCATAGGTTCCTCCCGTCTCTATCGCTCAGAATAGCCTGAATCTCTTCCAGATTCTGCGCAAAATAAATTCCTCGCTGCCGCTCCTCCGAGGAAAGATCTTTCGCAATCATATGCTCCAGCAGTGCCTTCAGGCTGTCATAATAACCATTCAGATTATAAAGGATACACGGCGCGTCAAGCTGTTTCAGGGACACCTTGGAGATAACCTCCGCAATCTCCTCCAAGGTGCCGGTTCCGCCCGGAAATGCGACAAAGGCATCGCCCAGCTCGATCATCTTTGTTTTGCGCTCTGCCATGGTCTGCGCCACGTGGAGTTCTGTCAGACCTTCGTGCTGTACGTCCTCGTCCACGAAGCACTGAGCCTCCACTCCGATGACCTTTCCGCCGGTCTTCAGCGCACTGTCCGCCAGCTCACCCATCAAGCCCGTTCTGGACCCTCCGTATACCAGCGTGCGGCCGCTCTCACCTATCCATTTTCCAAGCTCCTGTACGGCTATTTTCAAGGCCGGATCATTGCCTTCATTTGCTCCCAGATAAACTGTAATTTTCATCTTCTATGTCCTTTCCGGTTCCTAGCTTCCATCTTACACGTGATGCTAAAAAAAAGCAATAATAAAGAAAAAAGGTTACAGTTCAAACAGCAGCCAGACACTTGCTGTCAGGCTGCATATGAACATGATTTTGGCGTGAGCAGGCTCCTTTTGCGAAGCAAAACTTTAAATGAGCCTGCGAATTGTTACT
>CAVKIR010000178.1:0-4203 GCA_963656395.1 Prevotella sp. CAG:279 | reverse complement strand
GTATAGGGCCGCCTTTACGAGCCATCATGGACTGGCTGGCGTTTGTACAGTAACCTGTTTTGTGTATGTAAATATTTTCCAAAATATATCTGTTGAAATTTGGATAACTTTGATGTAATATATACGGGATAAAAATTGACAAAGCAAAGTGGGAGGTTACTATGAGACATCTTATGAGCCCGCTGGATTTTTCCGTAGACGAGGTGGCAACGGTCTTGGATCTTGCCTGCGATATTGAGAAGAATCCCGCAAAATATGCGCATGCATGTGACGGTAAGGTTCTGGCGACATTGTTTTATGAACCGAGTACGAGAACAAGACTTAGTTTTGAATCTGCTATGATCCATTTAGGTGGTCAGGTCTTAGGATTTTCCAGTGCGGCATCCAGTTCCGCTTCTAAAGGAGAAAGTGTTTCCGATACGATTCGTATGATTTCCTGTTATGCTGATATATGTGCGATGAGGCACCCGAAAGAGGGAGCTCCGATGGTGGCGTCCGCAGTTTCCGGAATTCCGGTCATCAATGCAGGCGACGGCGGCCATCAGCATCCGACCCAGACCCTGACGGATCTGATGACGATTCGTTCCCTGAAGGGACGCCTTAACCATATTACCATCGGTCTGTGCGGCGACCTGAAGTTTGGCCGTACCGTTCATTCCCTGGTGAAGGCCCTGGTTCGCTATGAAGATGTGCGCTTCGTATTCATTTCCCCGGGGGAGCTTCGTATCCCCAGCTATATTCGCGAGGAGGTACTGGATGCCAATGGCCAGAGCTACAAGGAAGTGGAGCGCCTGGAGGATGTCATTGGAGACCTGGATCTGCTCTATATGACCCGTGTGCAGCAGGAACGCTTCTTCAACGAGGAGGATTATATCCGCCTGAAGGATTTCTACATCCTGAATAAGGAGAAAATGGCATTGGCGAAGCCGGATATGCTGGTGCTTCATCCCCTGCCCAGAGTCAACGAGATTTCGGTCGAGGTGGATAATGACCCGCGGGCCGCTTACTTCAAGCAGGTACAGTACGGCGTCTATGTGCGTATGGCGCTGATTCTCACACTTCTGGAGGTGAATGTGTAATGTCAATGTTAAGCGTAGGACGTATCTCGGAGGGCTTTGTGCTGGATCACATTCAGGCGGGCAAGAGCATGGAGATTTATAAATATCTGAATCTCGATAAGCTGGATTGTACCGTGGCTATCATCAAGAATGCCCGCAGTGCGAAGATGGGCAAAAAGGATTTGATGAAAATTGAATGCCCCATCGACTACATCGACCTGGATGTGCTGGGCTTTATCGACCACAACATCACGGTGAATATCGTAAAGGATGAGAAGGTGGCTGAGAAGAAGACACTGACCCTTCCGAAGGAGATCCGCAATATCGTAAAATGCAAGAACCCCCGCTGTATCACCTCCATCGAGCAGGAGCTGGATCAGGTCTTCGTCCTGACCGACCCGCGAAAAGAGGTATATCGCTGCAAGTACTGTGAGGAGAAATATAAACGCAAATAGATACTTGCGAAATGCCTGTAACGGGTTTATAATACGAACAGAATATGGTTAATTCTTCAGGGCAGGGTGTAATTCCCGACCGGCGGTAAAGTCCGCGAACCGTATCGTTACGAGATATGGCCGAATCGGTGAGATTCCGATACCGACAGTATAGTCTGGATGAGAGAAGAAAAACGGAGCATATTTTTATTTGCTTTGCTTTTTGAGCCCTGCGTGCGATTGCACACAGGGCTTTTTATGTGGCAGGAAATTTCGTTGAAATTTCCCGTTATTATATGAAGAATTATCCCTATCGACTATAAACCGAGAAAAGGAGAATCTGTAACATGACCAACTTAATGCAAAGTGTAAAAGACAACCTGGCCTTCTTAGGCGTCTGCCTGCTCATCGTCGTGGCGATTTTTGTGGTCGCCAGCCTGACGGAGAAAGCTCTGCGACGAAAGAATTCTATGCCCCGCACCAATTCCCCGGCGCGCAGGGTGGCATTGGTAGGCGTATTTTCCGCCATTGCTGCGGTATTGATGCTCTTTGAACTTCCTCTGTGGTTCGCTCCCAGCTTCTATGAGCTGGATTTCAGCGAAATTCCGGTGCTGATCTGTGCCTTTGCCATGGGACCGGTGGCCGGTGTGGCGACAGAGCTCTGCAAGGTGCTTCTGAAGCTGGTATTGAAAGGAACCACGACCGCCTTCGTCGGTGACTTCGCAAACTTTGTGGTAGGCTGCAGCCTGGTGCTTCCGGCGTCCATCCTATATTATATAAGAAAGACGAAAAAAATGGCCATCGGCGGACTGACGCTCGGAACACTGGTGATGACCATCTTCGGAAGCGGCTTCAATGCACTCTATCTTCTTCCGAAGTTCTCGGAGCTGTTCGGTATGCCCATGGATGCCATCATCGGCATGGGAACCGCCATCAACAGTAGCATCCACAGCGTCTGGACCCTGGTATTCTTCGCGGTCGTGCCGTTCAATATTCTGAAGGGCGCGGTCGTATCCGCTATCACCATGCTACTTTATAAGCATGTCAGTCCGGTTCTGAAGAAGCACTAGTGCTGGACAGTAGAAAAGGGAAATGCTATAATATAGCCGCAGAAACGGCTGAAGAAGAGCCTCGCAGAATCTGTGAGGCTCTTGTTGCGCGCAGATAAAAATGAGGTAAAACATGATCATAGAGACATTTTCAGAAACAGAGACCAGAGACTTCGGAGAAAGCCTGGGCCGCTCGGCTGTGCCTGGGACGGTCTATACCCTGACCGGCGATCTGGGCGTGGGCAAGACCGTATTTACCCAGGGCTTCGCTCGGGGACTGGGTATCACCGAGCACGTGAACAGTCCCACCTTCACGATTGTGCAGGAGTATGAGGACGGCCGCCTGCCCTTCTACCATTTTGACGTATACCGCATCGGCGATATCGAGGAAATGGACGAGATCGGCTATGAGGACTATTTCTATGGGGACGGCGTCTGCCTGATCGAGTGGGCAGAGCTCATCGAAGAGCTGCTTCCGAAGAAGCATACGAGGGTTCTTATCGAAAAGGATCTGGAAAAAGGCTTTGATTACCGGAAAATAACCGTGGAGGAGATGGAATAACATGAAAATATTAGGACTGGACAGCTCCGGACTGGTCGCGTCCGTTGCAGTGGTAGAGGACGACGGAACGAACAGCAATCTCCTGGCAGAGTATACGGTGAATTATAAGAAGACTCATTCCCAGACCCTGCTTCCCATGCTGGATGCGATTGCCACGATGATCGAACTGGATTTGCATACCATCGACGCTATCGCCGTGGCAGGCGGACCCGGCTCCTTTACGGGCTTACGGATCGGATCCGCTACAGCGAAAGGCCTCGGCCTGGCGCTTGATAAGCCGCTGGTGCACATCCCCACCGTGGATGCCCTGGCTTATAACTTATATGGAACCGATAAAATCATCTGTCCTTTGATGGACGCCCGCAGAAATCAGGTTTATACCGGAATCTATGAATTTCAGGGTGAGAAGCTGGTGACCCTGGAGCCCCAGATGGCAGTGGGCATCGAGGCAATTGCAGAGAAGTTATGTAAACTTGGAAGAGATGTGATTTTCCTGGGAGACGGCGTGCCGGTCTTTCGTCAGGTGTTGACCGACGAGCTTATGAAAGGTGTGAACTTCACCTTCGCTCCGGCCCATGTGAATAAGCAGCGGGCAGCGGCGGTGGCTATGCTGGCCGTATCTTATGTCCGCGCCGGGAAGACAGAGACAGCGGCGGATCACCGTCCGGATTACCTGCGTCTGTCCCAGGCCGAGCGGGAGCGCCTGGAGAAAGAAAAGGCGGAGAAAGAAGAGAAAGAAGCGGCGGGAGAGAACGCATGAGTGAACTTTGCATTCGTCCCATGGAGGACAGGGATTTGTCTGAAGTGGCGGCTATAGAGAAAGAAGCCATCACCCCGCCTTGGTCCCAGCAGGCGTTCCGGGAGAGCCTGGAACTGGAGCATACGATCCTGCTGACAGCCCTGCGGGAGGATCGGGTAGCCGGCTACTGTGTCTGCTACCGAAGCTTCGAGGAGGGCGAAATCACCAATGTAGCCGTGAAAAAAGAATTGCGGGGGCAGGGGATTGCCGGAAAGCTTTTGGAAGAACTGTTTTTATATGGAAGGAAATGCGGCATGGAGCGCTTTTTTCTGGAGGTTCGCGCAGGCAACGAACCAGCCCT
>CAVKIR010000177.1:2511-4227 GCA_963656395.1 Prevotella sp. CAG:279 | reverse complement strand
AAGCAGCGCGTAGAACCTCAGCAGCAAGTGCTTCGGGCTGTCCTGAATAGTTACTTATTTTTCTACAAAACTATGGAAGTGGAAAACACTAATTTAGCACAATTGCATGAACCGCCTCGATGATATCTACCGCCTCGGAGCGGGGCACCAGGGCCACGGGCTTACCGTCCAGCAGAGCCAGACAATGGCTGCCGTCATAGCGGTAGAGGCTAAGGGTTACCTCCGGGAAGCTCTCATTATCCAGGTGAAGCGTGAGGCTGATTTCCTCCTGATTCTCCGCGGCTTCGTCCGTGAAGCTGTCAGCAGTCAAAGCCTCCAGAGCATCCTGCAGATCCGTGAAATCAATTTCTTCGTCCTGGTAGCTCCAGGTCTGCTCCTTCTTCTTGGTTTCGGAGGTCAGCGTGTAGTCGGAGCCGTCCAGTGATAGATCGATCTGTGTCACGTCTGCGAAATCCATAGAGAGAAGATCGCTGTGCCGCAGATCATCGTAGGAGGCAGCCATCAGAGCCTTGTAGGAGCTTCCGGAAATCTTGTATACAATCTGAGAGTCTCCGACGCGGGCATAGGCGGTGATATCGTCCGCATCCTCCTCGTCTTCGTCCTCATCCTTCTTTGAATCATCGTCCTCCGCCTTGGCCAGATCCTTCGGATCCCGGCTCACATGCAGCACGAAGGTCTGTTCTTCCGCATCATCGTCCTCCTTTTCTCCGGTATAGACCTCCGTGATGGTAAGCTCCGGATTATTGAGGCCGTAGGTGGCGAGCTCCTCGTCGGTGACATTGTAGGTTACATAGTCGGTGAGATCCAGGTTCTTGATAGTGCTCAGGTAGGTCTTGACCTTCGAGGTATCCAAAGGAAGGGTCTCGTTATCCTGCTGGGTGAAATAGACGTCATCCTCGCAGTAGGTGGAAGTGCTGTCCTCCTCATAGAGTATAGCGTAATCCGATGCGCCGGAAAAGCTTAGGGAAGAAGCCTCCGTGACGTCGGGTGTCACATCCTGCAGGATCAGGTCGGAAAGCTCTGCGTCGTACGCGTCCAGAGGATCGGAGACGGCCAGATAGACATTGCCGTCTCCGTCGGAGACGTAGCGCTGCTCATCCATGGTGCTGTAGCTGCCGAGGTCGATGCTATAGCTATCCTCGCCGGCTGTGAGGGTGATGGAGCAGGTCGGCTTATCCAGACCATATTGGCTTAAGTCCTCCGCATTTTCGATGGTAAAGGCAGCACTGAAATTCTCAAATTGCTCCAGAAGGTTCTCTATCTTCTCCGGATCTACCGGGAAGGCTTCATCGGTGTCGTAGAGCCAGTTGCCGTCCGTGTCTTTATGAAAGGCCAGGGTCGTACCGTCATAGGTCCAGGAAAGACTGTCCACGGATGTCGGGTCGATGGCCAGTACCACCTCCCCGCTGGTCTTGATTTCTTCTTTCTTATCCTCCATCCGGGTTACGGCGAAGGTGGCGGCACATGCCGCCGCCAGAACACCGATCAGGATGTAGAGTCGTTTAGACCGATTCATTCTGATTCCTCCTTCTCCTTACGACCACAGCGATACCGATGCCCAGATAGCAGAGCGGGAAGACTCCGATCATGACGGTCTCCAGCAGGGAGGACGTCGATTCGCTGATGGTCAGGTAATTATAATTTAAGGACTTGCTTCGGATGGCCATGGCCTCGCTTTCGCCGACGAGAGAGGAGAGGGCATTCATAGCCAGATCC
>CAVKIR010000177.1:0-2501 GCA_963656395.1 Prevotella sp. CAG:279 | reverse complement strand
GTACATATCCTCCAGGAATACAGAGGAAGAGAACCATACGATATTGCCCTCACCCGAGGTCGTGATGGAGACAGCCAGTGCGAAGGGACCGTCCGTATCCTGGTCCTCTTTTTCGTAGGTGCTGAGCTTATAGCCATCTGCTTTGCTGAAAGCAGAATCCGAGGTGGTAAGCAGTGCGGTTACGGTTCCGTTGCCGGAGGACGCTTCGACGGTCAGTCCGGTGGCGATGGGCAGAATCGGCATATAACCGGCATCGATCAGGGAATCTGTGATGGAATCGCTGTTCATGTCCGGCAGAAGCGCGTAGGGTGTCTGGAAGGCATAATGCTCTCGATCGCCTTCGATCACGATTCCGTCTGCAGCTTCCACGCCATAATCGGAGAGCAGGCTGTACAGGTTCGTCAGTAGGCCGTCCTCAGTGGTTCCGGCCATGACGAGCAGCTTGCCGCCGTTCGCTGCGTAAGCTGCCAGCATCTCCTTTTCTTCCTCGGAAATATCACTGGAGGGTGCGTAGATCAGGATGCAGGCGGCATCCTCCGGGATCTCCTCCACCGTGAGCAGGGACAGGCTTTCGGTTTCGATATTATCCTTTTCCACCTGATCCTGGAAGGTCGAGGGAAGCTCCGCTTCGCCGTGTCCCTCCAGAAGATAGAGCTTAGGTTGATCCGCATTTACTACATAATCAATCGCGGAGGTGATGGCACCCTCTCCGTCGAAGGAGGTGCTGTATGAGTAGGAATATACATTGGTTTCCTGCAGATAGATGTCATCGTTGCTGATATAGCGGCTGCGGTCGCCGGATTCCACGATGAGGGAGTTATTGGGCACCGTCTCATCGGTATATTGCTGGGTAAAGGTGGGATAGACGTCCGGGTTCTTCTTTATGACGCTGATATGGTCGGACAGACTTTCGTATTTACTCAGCAGATTTTCAATGACATCGTCCTCCTCGCCGGATTGCACGATCCAGTAGATATTCACGTCGGTGTTCAGCGCATTGACCACCACCTTGGTATTGCTGGTGATGGAGTAGAGCTTCGTGGAGCTGATATCAAAATGCGTTTTCGCTGTCGGCAGAGCGGAAGCGAATACATTGACGACAATCAGGATAGCCAGCACCACGGTCGTCAGAACCAGCGAATAGGTTCCGCCCCGCCATGCATTGCTATCTTTATTGGTAAATTTTGGCAATTTCCATTTTTTCATCAGTTATACCTCCGTTTCTCCAGAGACTGCACGGAAAGGAACAGGAAAAAGATGATAATACTGAAATAATATACCAGTGCAGTCAGATCGAAGACACCGTTGACGAAGCTGTAGAAGCGTTCGAACAGAGACAGCTTTTCCATCAGGGAAGGCAGAAGGCCCTCCAGTCCGGTTCGGTTAAAATAGCCGAAGATGCCGGTTGCAGCGATGAGCAACAGTGTGATCAGGTAAGCGAACATCTCATTGCCGGTCAGATGTCGGATAATCAGGCCTAAGAGCAAAATCAGGACACAGAGCGCTACGACGGAGCCAAAGGCCGAAGAAGAGATGGATTCGGAGAGGCGGACACTGTAGTAATTCAGAAGAATCACTGCGATGCCGATGCCGGCGGCGAAGCCCTGGTTGTCAGTCAGCGAAGAGATGAAGACGCCGATCGCGATAAGAGCTGCACCCAGGATAAAGAAGGCCAGAATCGATCCGTAGGAGGTCAGAAGATAGACGTCTCCGAACTGGGCGAAGATCAGCGGATAGACGGCGATGATGCAAAGCGGTATCAGGTAGAGCGTAAGCAGTGCCAGATATTTGCCCAGGATGACCTGCGTCGTGGTGATGGGCAGGGAGTACAGAAGCTGATCGGTTCTCTGGCGCCGTTCCTCCGCCAGCACTCGCATAGTCAGTATCGGAACGATGACCACGAACACCAGACAGCTGAAGCTTAAGACAAATTCGAAATTGCTGAAGGCAGCCTGAATGTTGTAGAGCATGGCACCGATGCCTACGAAGGCCAGCAGAAACGCACCGAACACGTAGGCAGTCAGTGAGTGGAAATAGAGCCGCAGTTCATGTTTTAAGACAGCGATCATTGCGCAGCTTCCTCCTTTTCGATTTGATGTTCTGTATCGGTCAGCTCCAGGAAGATATCCTCCAGATTCGCCTTTTTCAGTCTCATCTCCAGGATGGAGTAGGAGCTTCCGGCAAAGGCGCGGAAGATGGCACCGGAGAGATCATACATATCCGTGCAGTCCGTCTGAATCGTAACCCGGGTATAAGGGCAGGCCTCTGTATCCGGCAGAATATCCTGGATCCCGGAGATGGAATGCAGAAGAATCTGTATCTCCGCCGCATCTGCATCCGTGGTCAGAAGAATTTCGTTCGCAGACAGGAGATGCTGCTCCAGATTCTCCGGACGGTCGAAGGCGATGAGCTGTCCGTGGGCGATAATCAGGATTTCGTCGCAGATGGTCTGTACCTCCGAGAGAATATGCGAACTGAAAATAACCGTATGGTGTTTCCCC
>CAVKIR010000176.1:0-4290 GCA_963656395.1 Prevotella sp. CAG:279 | reverse complement strand
GCCCGGCAGCATCAGATCCAGCAGAAGCAGCTGGGGCTTGAAGGTGTCAAAGACCTTCAGGGCCTCCTCGCCGTCATTTACAATCATGGTTTCATAGCATTCTTTGGTCAGATACAGAGAAATCAGCTCTGCGATATTGTTATCGTCGTCGACGATGAGAATTTTCTGTTTCGCTGCCATTATTTTACTCCTGTTTAAATATAGCAATCGTAACGCCCGCGTCGCCCTCGCCGAACTCGCCCAGGCGGTAGGATTTTACGTATTTGCTGCGCTTTAAGAGACCCTGTACGGCCTTCCTGAGCGCTCCGGTACCCTTGCCGTGTACGATGCGCACGGAGGGCAGATGTGCCAGATAGGCGTCGTCCAGGTATTTGTCCAGATGTGCCAGGGCCTCGTCCACGGTCATGCCGATGAGGTTGATCTCGGTGCTGACGCCGGCGGACTTGCTCATCTTGATCTTGCCCGCGCTGGTGCGCTGGAACTGCTTGGCGGTGATGACAGCTTCCTCTACCAGCTCTAGATCGGTGAGCTTCACCTGGGAGCGCAGAATACCCATCTGCACGTAGAGATTGCCTCTGGCGTCGGGCAGGGTGCTGACCGTGCCCTGCAGGTTCAGGCTCAGTACTTTTACTGTGTCGCCCAGGTGCAGGTCGGAGGCCTTCAGCGCTTTCTTCGGTTTCTTAGCCACGTCCTTGGTCATGGCCTTTTCCGTCTTCTTCATGCGCTCCCGCAGCTTGGCGCGTTCCGCCTCCATTTCACTGGCGGAAATGTTAGCCTTGCCAAACTTGTGGAAGTTCTTCATGGTCTCGTCGGCGTAATCCTTGGCCTCCTGCAGGACTTTACGGGCCTGCTCGTTGGCTTCCCGAAGGATGCGATCCCGCTGGGTTTCCAGCTTCTCCTGCTTTTTCTCCAGAGCCTCCCGGAGGGAACGGATTTCCTCTTTATGCTCCTGAATCTCCGCCTGCTCCAGCTCAATGGTGCGGCGGCTGCTCTCCAGATCGGATAAGAGATCCTCGAAGCTCTCATTTTGCTCGCTTAAGTGGCCTCTGGCATCCTCGATGAGAAAGTCGGGAAGCCCAAGCTTCTTAGAGATGGCAAAGGCATTGCTCTTGCCCGGGATACCGATGAGAAGCCGGTAGGTGGGGCTCAAGGTTTCCACATCGAATTCGCAGCAGGCATTTTCCACGCCCTCAGCGGAGAGAGCGAAGACCTTTAATTCACTGTAATGGGTGGTGGCCATGGTGCGGATGCCCATTTTGTGTAAATGTGAGAGAATCGCGATGGCCAATGCCGCGCCCTCGGTGGGGTCGGTTCCGGCACAGAGCTCGTCGAAAAGTGCCAGAGAGTTCAGGGATGCCTCGTTCAGAATCCGAATGATGTTCGTCATATGGGATGAGAAGGTACTCAAGGACTGCTCGATGCTCTGCTCGTCGCCGATGTCCGCGTATACGTCGTCAAAGACAGCAAGCTCGGAATTCTGGGCGGCGGGAATATGAAGTCCGGCCTGGCCCATCAGGGTCAGAAGGCCGGTGGTCTTCAGGGACACGGTTTTACCGCCGGTGTTGGGACCGGTGACGATGAGCAGATCATATTCCCGGCCCAGCCGGATTGTGACAGGCACGACCTTCTTCGGATCCAGCAGCGGGTGGCGGCCTTCCTTGATATGGATCTGCCGTTTTTCGTTGAAGCGGGGCCTTGTGGCCTTCATATTTTTAGCAAGTCTTGCTTTGGCGAAAATGAAATCGAGAGTGGTCAGAATCTCGTAGTCCTGGGCCAGCTCCTCGGTGCAGAGAGCTGTCTGGTTGCTTAAGGACTCCAGCACATGCTCGATTTCCTCCTGCTCCTTTAAGTATAATTCCTTCAAATCATTATTCAATTTCACGACGACCATGGGCTCCACAAACAGTGTAGAACCGGTGGAGGACTGGTCGTGAATCATGCCGGGTACCTGGCTGCGGTATTCGGCCTTGACCGGGATACAGTAGCGGCCGTTTCGCTGGGTGATGACAGCGTCCTGCAGATAAGTCCGTGCGGAGCCATTCACCATACCGGACAGGGTGGAATGAATCTTGTCGTTGGCCGCCAGAATGGAGCGGCGTACATGGTGCAGGGCGGGGCTGGCATCGTCGCTTATCTCATCCTCGGAGAGAATGCAGCGGCGAATCTCGCCGGAGAGCTGCGTGCAGGGCTCCAGTGCCTCAAAAAGCGGATCCAGGGAATCCGGATCCTCCTCCCGACCCTCGTTCTGACGGGCGTACTGCTTGGCCCGGGTCGCGGTCTCCAGAAGGGCGCAGACGTCCAGAAGCTCCGGAATATTCAAGGTACTTCCGATCTCCAGTCGCTTCAGGGAGGCGCGCACATCTTTCGTGCCGGAGAAGCCCACGCTGCCTCTGCGGTACAGCCTCGTCAGGGCATCCTCTGTCTCCTGCTGAGCGGCAGTAATCGCCGATAATTCCTGCATGGGTTCCAGCTCCATACAGCGCTTGCGTCCGCCCGCGCTTCCCGCCTCGGCGGCCAGACGCTCGATAATTTTATAAAATTCCAGTGTTTGATAAGCTTTTCTATTCATAATACCCAAAGTATAACGCACTTTGCCGGGAAATAAAAGAGCTTTTTCTTTGTGGACACGTGTATGAAAATGTATTAAAATATGGATATCAAGGGTTACAAGAAGGAAGGCCGTTCATGCTTGCATGATAAGGACTTTCTTTTTGGAACCCGTCGCACAAACTCTCCTTTTTGACTGCGGAGGATTTTTTATGGCAGAAGACAAAAAAGAAAACGAAGAAAAATTTTCCTTTGTAAAAGAGAAGATAAAAAAGCAGCCTTTTTACCAGACAAAGCCGTTCCGTAAGCTCTGCTACTGGCTGCTGGTGGCGGCCTTGTGCGGCGTGGTGGCCTGCTTTGTATTCGTGAAGGTACGCCCCTTTATGGAACGCAAGTTCGGGGAAGATGAGAAGACAGAGATCACGATTCCCCGGGACGATGAGGAATCGGATGAGGCCGTGCAGGAGCCGGCAGCGGAGCCGGTGATCATCACAGAGACCCCGGAGCTGGAATTGAGTGATTATCAGAAATTGTATACAAAGCTGAAGGCCGTAGCCGGCGAGGTCAATAAGAGCCTGGTGACCGTGACGGCGGCCAGCAGCGACACGGACTGGTTCAACGAGACCTACGAGAGCAGCCGGGAGATCAGCGGCCTTCTGGTGGGCAATAACGGCGTAGAGCTTCTGGTGCTGACTCCCTACGAGCCGGTGAAGGATGCAAGCCAGTTGGAGGTCACCTTCGTAGATGGCAGGAGCCGGGAAGCGGTGCTGAAGAATTACGATCGTGTGACGGATATGGCCATCGTAAGTGTGAATCTGGCGTCGCTGGATGAAAGCACCATGGGAGCGGTGAAAATCGCGGATCTGGGAAGCTCCAAGAGCCTGAAAGCCGGCGACAGCGTCATCGCCGTTGGCAGTCCGGCAGGCTTCGCCGGTTCCCTGAAGTTCGGGAATCTGCTGGCACCGGGTCATAAGACCAGCGTCATCGACGGTGAGTACCGGCTTCTGATCACCGATATGGAGCGCTCCGACGGCGGCACCGGTGTGCTGGTGAATCTGGACGGCCAGGTCATAGGCCTTATCGAGGACACATATCTTCATGCCTCGAATGAGCAGGCCCTGACGGCCTACGCCATTTCCGATATGAAGGCGGTCATTGAGCATCTGTCGAACAGCCAGGATCTGGTATACATGGGCATCAAGGGAAGTCAGGTGACCGAGGAAATCGCCGAAAGCCAGGGTATTCCCACCGGCGTCTATGTGTCCGAGGTGGTGCAGGATTCTCCGGCTTTGAACGGCGGCCTGCAGGCGGGGGATGTGATCACCGAGATCAGCGGGAAAACCGTTGTAAGCGTGACCCAGATGCAGGAGATGCTGCTGAAATTTTCCAAGGATCAGGTGATCCAGGTGAAGGTTATGCGCCAGGGAAAAGAGGAATACAAAGAAATTACGTGCAGTGTTAAGCTGGATGTGTTAAAATAACGCTTTGGACAATTACGAATAGATTATGAGGAGAGTATGAAACATGAAATATATTGAAAGCATCCGGGAAGGCGAGCGCATTTCCGGCATCTACCTGTGCAAGCAGCGCCAGTCCGCTGTTACAAAAAATGGAAAATCCTACGAGAACCTGATTTTACAGGATAAGACCGGTACCGTGGATGCCAAGATCTGGGATCCGAACTCCCAGGGCATCGACGATTTCGAGGCCCTGGACTATATCGATATTATGGCGGAGGCGACC
>CAVKIR010000175.1:0-4304 GCA_963656395.1 Prevotella sp. CAG:279 | reverse complement strand
GAAGTAGAATTGTGGGAGTGCGAAGCACGGAACAATTCGTGTAACCAAAAGTTCGTGTGTTTTGACACCCGAACCAATATTTATTTTGAAATAAAAACAGGGGTGAGATTATGAAGGGAAAAAGAACACGGGCGGATGCCAAAGTAAGAGAGGCAGAGAAAGCGGCAAAGAGAGCCGCGCAGGGCAATAAGCCGAAGAAAATAGAGGCAGTGAAGGCGACAGAGACAAAGGCAGCTGCAAAGAAGCCGGAGGTATCCTGCTTCGTCAGCGATTTTGACCAGTATCTCTTCGGTCAGGGCAATCATTATGATATCTTCCGAAAGCTGGGCGCGCATCTGACCGAGCATGAGGGACAGAAGGGTGTCTATTTTGCAGTCTGGGCGCCTCATGCGCTGCAGGTACATGTTATCGGCGAATTCAATGGCTGGAATGAGACAAGCCATCCCATGAAGCGCCTGGAGCCCTTAGGGATCTGGGAGCTGTTCGTGCCGGGCGTAGGGCTTGGCAGCCTCTACAAGTATCTGATCGAGGCACAGGATCACAGACAGCTTTATAAGGCCGATCCGTATGCCACAGAGGCGGAGATGCGCCCGGGCACAGCCTCGAAGGTATCGGATATCTCGAATTTTGTCTGGTCGGATAAGGAATGGATGGAGAAGCGGAAAAAGAAGGATCCGAAGGAAGAGCCCATGGCCATCTATGAGGTGCATCCGGGATCCTGGAAGAAGCATCCTCACGGACCCGACGAGGACGGCTATTATAACTATCGGGAGCTGGCTCATGCGCTTGCGGATTATGTGCTGGAGATGGGATACACCCATGTGGAGCTGATGGGCATCGCGGAGCATCCCTTCGACGGCTCCTGGGGCTATCAGGTGACCGGTTACTATGCACCCACCTCCCGCCACGGCAGCCCGAAGGATTTCATGTATCTGATCAATTATCTGCATCAGAAGAAGATCGGCGTTATCCTGGACTGGGTTCCGGCCCATTTTCCCAAGGATGCCCATGGCCTGGCGGACTTCGACGGCCAGCCGCTGTATGAGTATCCGGATCCCCGGAAGGGTGAGCATCCCGACTGGGGCACCAAGGTGTTTAACTATGAGATGAACGAAGTGAAGAACTTCCTGATTGCCAATGCCCTGTACTGGGTCGAGGAGTTCCATGTGGACGGCCTGCGCGTGGATGCGGTGGCTTCCATGCTGTATCTGGATTACGGCAGGGAGGCCGGCCAGTGGATTCCGAACAAGTTCGGCGGCAATAAGAACCTGGAGGCCATCGAGTTCTTCAAGCATATGAATTCCGTGCTGCTGGGACGCAACCCGGGCGTGGTGACCATCGCCGAGGAATCGACCGCATGGCCCATGGTGACGGGCAGACCCGAGGACGACGGTCTGGGCTTCTCCTTCAAATGGAATATGGGCTGGATGAACGATTTCCTGGAGTATATGAAGCTCGATCCCTATTTCCGTAAGGGGGCTCACAATATGATGACCTTCGCCATGACCTATGCTTACAGCGAGAATTATATTCTGGTGCTGTCCCATGACGAGGTCGTGCATCTGAAGCGGTCGATGCTCAATAAAATGCCGGGCGAATATAAGGATAAATTCGCAAACCTGAAGGCGGCATACGCATTTATGCTGGGTCACCCGGGCAAGAAGCTCTTGTTCATGGGTCAGGAGTTTGGTCAGCTGCAGGAATGGAGCGAGGCCAGAGAGCTGGACTGGTATCTGCTGGAGCAGGAGAATCACAGAGAGCTGCAGGCCTTCGTAAAGGCACTTTTGCATCTCTATCAGAGTACACCGGCGCTCTACGAGCAGGATACGCATCCCGATGGCTTCCGGTGGATCAATGCCAACGACGGCTACCGCAGCATCTTCTCCTTCATGCGCTTCGATAAGGCGCGGAAGAAGAATCTGGTCTTCGTGTGCAACTTCACACCGGTGGATCGCCCCGATTACCGGGTAGGCGTGCCGGAGAAGAAGCAGTACAAGCTGGTGCTGGACAGCGATGCCGCAGAGTTTGGAGGAAGCGGCGCGAAGAAGCCGACCGTCTATCAGGCAGAAGAGGGCGAGTGCGACGGACAGCCGTACGCGATCGCTTACCCGCTTCCGGCTTACGGCGTAGCGGTGTTCGAATTTTAAATGATAGAGGTGCTGGGAGTTAGCGTTCGATGAACCCTTCTCCCAGCACTTCTCTTACATCCGTCACGATGACGAAGGCCTTCGGATCGCACTCCTTCGTCAGCTCCTTGAGCTGCACGATCTCCTTTTTCGCGACCACGCAAAAAAGCATGTTCTTCGCGTCACCGGAGTACATGCCGGTGGCGTCTATGCCGGTGACGCCGCGATCCAGGTCAGACATGAGGAGCCGGGACAGCTCTTCAGGCTTCTCGGTGATGATGAAGGCGGCCTTGGAGAATTTCAGACCGTCGATCAGACCGTCAGCGATGCGGGAGGTCAGGTAGATGGCGATGATGGCGTAGAGAGCCATCTGGATGCCGAACAGATAGGCACCGAAGACGACGATCAGGGTGTCCAAGACCCACATGATGGTGGCGGTGCTGTAGTGTCGAAGGAAATGCTGAATCAGGGCGGCGATGAGATCGGTGCCGCCGGTGGTGGCCTGGGCTACGAAGACGAGGCCGATGCCGACGCCCATGATGAGGCCGCCGTAGAGGGCGGACAGAAGAAGGTCGCCTTCGGCGAGGGGGATGACCGGCAGGATATAGAGCCAGAAGGACAGCATGACGGTGGCAAAGCCGGTGCGCAGCAGGTAACGGAAGCCTTTAAGCTTCATAGCCAGCAGCAGGAAGGGCACATTCAGAATCAGGTTGGTGACGGACAGCGGCACACCGCCGGGTACGATTTGCTCCGTGAGCTGGCGGATGATGATGGCCAGACCGGAGAAGCCTCCGGTGATCAGGCTGGCCGGGTCGAAGACAGAGGCCACGGCGAAGGCCATGAGGGCAGTGCCGACGGTGATGAACAGGATGTCCTGAAATTTCAATTTTTTCGAAGTTGACATAAGATAATTCTCCCTTTTCATATATTCTCTCCGGGATCCAACTTATCATAGGAAGAAATTTTTGGCAAGAGAAAACCTCTGCAAACGTATTTGTGAACAATGTATAGAAAAATTTTTGCATAAAAATCGAAAAAACATGAGGAAATGCATAAAAAATTTGCATTTCCTCTTTTCATTTTTGTAGTTTTGCATTAGTATATAAATTAGGTTTTTGGTGTTTCAGAATATACAGGGGTGTTTCTATTGTAAATATTGCCAGATTTGAATTTGGGGAAAAATTGGCGATATGCACAAAGCAAGACTATATGAACAGAAGGAGCGGAGAGATTTATGATTTCAAATCAGGTATTACAGAATACGATTGATGGACTCAAAGGAATTACCAGGATCGATCTTTGCGTGATCGATACGGAGGGCAAGGTTCTCGCGTCCACATTTCCGGAGGCGGATGCCTACACGGGTTCTGTGCTGGCTTTCATAGATTCACCGGCAGACAGCCAGGTGATTCAGGGCTTCCAGTTTTTTAAGATTTTTGACGATACACAGCTGGAATATATTCTGCTGCTGAACGGCGGCAGTGAGGACGCTTATATGATCGGCAAGCTGGTGGTATTCCAGATCCAGAATTTGCTGGTGGCCTATAAGGAGCGCTTTGATAAGGATAATTTTATCAAGAATCTGCTGCTGGATAATCTGCTTCTGGTCGATATCTATAACCGTGCCAAGAAGCTGCATATCCAGACCGATGTGCGCAGGGCGGTCTTTCTCATCGAGACCGGTCGGGAGAAGGACACGACATCTCTGGAGAATGTGCGGACCTTATTCGGTGCCAAGTCCCATGATTTTATCACGGCGGTGGACGAGAAGAACATCATCGTGGTGAAGGAACTGGCGGAGAACGAGGGCTATCCGGAGCTGAATCGCACGGCAAAGGTCATCTGCGATCTGCTGAACGGAGAGGGCGAGGAGAGAGTCCACATCGCCTATGGTACGATTGTAAGTGAGATTAAGGAGGTATCCCGTTCCTACAAGGAAGCGCGCATGGCTCTGGACGTCGGCAAGATTTTCTTCGACGATAAGGAGATTATCGCCTACAGTACACTGGGCATCGGCCGTCTGATTTATCAGCTCCCGATTCCGCTGTGCAAGATGTTTATCCGCGAGATCTTCGACGGAAAGTCGCCGGATGATTTCGACGAGGAGACCCTGACCACCATCAATAAGTTCTTCGAGAACAGCCTGAACGTGTCGGAGACATCCAGACAGCTCTATAT
>CAVKIR010000174.1:0-4305 GCA_963656395.1 Prevotella sp. CAG:279 | reverse complement strand
GGTGGTAAAGCAGTCGATCTCCAGATCCCGCTCGATGGCACTGAAATCATAGTCAAACAGGTGCTTGAACACCTTGAAATCTGCCTTGGCGAAATGGTTCACGGTTCCGTCATTGGCTCCCACCTTCTCGCTGGTCATGCTGAAGGAATTCTCGTTGGTCAGGAGAATGAAGGTCAGGTAATTGTGCCAGAGATTCTCATCAAAGCCGTATACCGTAGACAGATCCAAAAGAGCCTTCATCTGCTCGTAGATCCGCGTGGTCAGCTCTGCCGAGCTGCAGCTGTCCTTTTCATAATCCTCGAAAATACCGGCCAGCTTCCTGAGGATACTGTCCTCTCCCAGATCCCGGTATAAAATCAATTTTGCGACTTCCTTGTACATTGTCTTACTCCTCATGTGTTCATTTTATGTTATCTCGGCTCTCCCACAAAGAACACGGCCAGTGTCCCCGGTCCGGAATGAGCGCCGATGGTGGGGCCTACATAATTTACCAGAAAATTCTCGATACCGAGCTTCTCCCGGATCAGCTTCTCCAGGAATTCCACATCCTCGATGCAGTCCCCATGGCTGATGAATACGATATCGTTCTGATCCTCAAAGCCTTTTATCTGCTCTGCCATACGATCCACCAGCGCCGAGATCGATTTCTTTCGTCCCCGCACCTTTCCGATGGCGATCAGATGTCCTTCGTCGTCCACATGCAGCACCGGCTTCACATTCATCATAGTTCCCAGAATTGCCGTGGCCTTCGATACCCGGCCGCCTCTGTGCAGATGGAACAGATCATCAACTGTAAAATTATGGCAGATGCGAAGCTTATTCTGCTCCACCCAGTCTGCCACCTCGTCAAGGGATTTTCCTGCTTCCTTGAGGAGCACAGCCTTGTGTACCAGCAGGCCCTCGCCCAACGATGCACTCAGAGAATCCACCACTACGACCTTTCGCTCCGGATAGAGGCCGTCCTCTGCTATCTCCTCCGCCGCGATCCGACCGCTGTTATAAGTACCGCTAAGGCCCGAAGAAAAGGCGATATACAGCACATCCAGTCCCTTTTCCAGGCAGCCGCACATCGCAGTCTTTGCCTGCTCCGGATTCACCTGGGATGTGGTCGGCATGGATCCTGCGCGCATCTTTGCATAAAACTCCTTCACATCCAGCGGATGCTCCCGATCGTAGGTCTCTCCCTCCAGAATATAGTTCAAAGAAAGGATAGAAAGCCCATGCTCCCTGATGTAGCTCTCCGGTAAGTCCGTCGTCGTGTCAGTCATGATTACATATGGTTTCATACGAATTCCTCCTTACTTTCTAATAGCAACTGTTTTAAAGAGTTTAATAGTTCCCGAGAACCTTCATATTCAGGGCTTCCTCCCGGATGCCCCGCAGCGCATTCTTCACCGCGCTGTCATTGAGGTTTCCCTCGAAATCCACGAAGAAATGATATTCCCAGTTTCGATTCGGAATCGGCCGGGACTCGATCCGGCACATATTCAGATTATTGTAAATGAAATGGGAGAGGACATTATACAGGCAGCCGCTCTCATGCGTTACCTCAAAGCAGATGCTGACCTTCTTTGCGTCCTTGCAAAATATGGGCTGATTCGTCACAATCAGGAATCGGGTCGAATTATTCTCACTGCGGTTGATGCCCTGATCCAGCACCTGCAGTCCCTGCTGCTTCGCCGCCAGCGTACTGGCGATCGCTGCCTGGGTCTTATCCTGCTCCTCCGCCACCTTCTTGGCTGCCACCGCTGTATTCGATACACTGATCTGACGCCAATCTCGGTGCTCATCCAGGTACTTCGCACACTGCATCAGTCCCTGCGGGTGTGAAAATACGGTTTTAATATCTGATATTTCCGCATCCGGCGTGCCAAGCAGGGCATGCTGAATGGAAATGATCTGCTCGCCCACGATATAATTGTCATATTCTTCCAGCAAATCATAGCTGTCATTTACGATACCTGCCGTGGAATTCTCGATGGGCAGCACCGCGTAGTCCGCCATACCCTCCGCGATGGCATCCATGGCATCCCGCCACCGCTCCACATGGAAATGATTCACATCCTCGCCGAAGAAGGCGAACATGGCCTGCTGGGCATAAGCGCCCTCCACGCCCTGGTACACCACCCGCACGTTCTTCTTCTCCAGTTCCTCTACCATAATAAAAGGCAGGCGTCCCAGTGCCTTCTCCTCCATCAGCTGATACTGCAGCTTCCGGCTGATGCCCATGATCTGCTTATAGAGCTCCTCCACGCCATGGCTGTTGAAATCGCTGTGGGTCAGAGCCTTCACTTCCTCGATCTTCTGATTCTCCCGGTCTTTATCCAAAATCTTCTTCCCGGTCGCGATCTTGTACTCCGCCACCTCCTTAGAGATTCCCATGCGCTCCTCAAAAAGCGTCACCATCTCCCGGTCAATCCGATCAATCTCTACTCTCAGTTCCTGTAAATCTCTCATTGTACATCCTCTTAACCTTTTGTTTCCTTACTGCTGTTCCCGAATCTCCCGTATTAAATCGCCCAGATAAGACAGAGATCCGAAGGCCAGAATCATATCCTCCTCACCCGCATAGGCCCGCGCCCTGTGTACCGCGTCCTTCAGGCTCTCAGCCGCCTCCGCCTTCGGGTTGTATTTTCTCACATTCTCGGCCAGCTTCTCCGCCGCCAGTGCCCGCGGGTTGTTCGGCGTCATCACCGTGACGACCCGGTCGGCCAGCGGCGCCAGCCGGCTCATGACGTAATCGTATTCCTTATCTGCCAGCACTCCGGCGATAAAGATTTTTCGCTTTTCCGGAAAATACAGCTCCAGGGTCTCCTTCAGGCGATCCGCCGCGTCCCGGTTGTGCGCGCCGTCCACGATAAAGAGTGGATGCCGGCTCACCGTCGTAAAGCGCCCCTGCCATACGGTCTCCGCCAGTCCCTTCCGAAGAGCCTCATCGGAAATGCTCCAGCCGCGGTCGCGAAGCGCCTGCACCGCCTCCACCGCCAGGGCCGCATTGTCGATCTGCCAGCTTCCGGTAAGCCCGGGCTTCAGCTTCGTATATTCCTTATAGGTAAAGGTCTGATTTTCAAATACGTATCTTACATCTTTTACATCGGAACGTTGAACCTCACGGTACTCCGTATTCTTTTCCGCGCAGGTCTTCTGCAGCACCGCACGAACCTCCGGCCGCTGCGCGGCGCTGACCGCGACGGTGCCCGGCTTGATGATTCCGGCCTTGACTGCGGCGATCTCCTCCACGGTATCTCCCAGAAAGCCCATATGATCCATGCCAATCTCCGCAAATACGGAAACCACCGTGGTTTTCACCACGTTCGTGGCGTCGGTCAGGCCGCCCATTCCGCATTCCAGCACCACCAGGTCGCAGTTCATTTCCTTGAAATAAAGGAAGGCCATGGCCGTCTCTACTTCAAAGGTCGTAGGATGAGAAAATCCTTCCGCCAGCATGGCCTGTCCTGCTGCCTCCACCTTCGCCGCCAGTCCTGCCACTGCTTCCTTTGTAATATATGCCTCATTCACCTGAATGCGTTCCCGATAATCAAAAATCGTCGGGGACAGATACCGTCCCACCCGGTATCCGGCCTCCTTCAGAATCGTAGAAATATATGCCAGCGTCGAACCCTTTCCGTTCGTTCCCGCGATATGGACAAACTTCAGGTCGTCCTGGGGATTATCAAGTCTTCTAAGGAGCTCCCGCTCCGTATCCAGCCCCAGCACATACCCGTACTTCGCCGTATCATCAATAAAAGCTCTCGCTTCCTCATAAGTCATGCTTCACGCCTCGGTTTCCTATATTTGTTTCATTATACGTTACCGCGATGGTGATTGCAAGTAGTCACGGCGCGTTATCCTTATGCAAGCGCCGCCAGCTCTTCCACACTCAGATCCGGATTTTCCTGCACCAACCGATAAAATGGCGCCAGATACTCTTCGGATTCGTCTAGCTCCACCGCAATCTGTGATAGGTCTTTTCCTTTGAGCATCTTCTTTCTTACGAAGCTGAACACTGTTTCTCTCATTCCCGCTTCCAAACCTTTTGTCATAGCTTCTCTCCAGATCCCTTCACTCAAATTACACATTTCCCCTATCTCTCCTTCCAGTTTTTCTGTCATCGGTAAACCAAATTCTTCTTCCAGTACTGCTTTCTTTTCTTCCGCAGAAAGCTCCTTTGAAAATAATACCTGAAGCATTCTTAAAAGCTGCTGCTCTTCCGTATCATTTTCTTCTTCCTGCTTTTCCGTATGCTTCCCGAGGCAAACCATAATTGCCGCCAACAAATCATAATTCTCTTTCTTTTCCTTCGCC
>CAVKIR010000173.1:0-4308 GCA_963656395.1 Prevotella sp. CAG:279 | reverse complement strand
GAGCTCCCGCACCACATCGCCTTTGAGCAGCTTTAACTCGCCCTCATCCCCGATACGAAAGGCTGGATCCAGATCAATCTGGTGAAAATAATTTCGAATCACATACTGGCAGAAGCTGTCGATGGTCGTAATCTGAGCGCTGTGAATCAGCGTCTGCTGCTTCTGCAGATGCTCATTTTCCGGATCTGCCTCCAGGCGCTTCTCCAATGCCAGACCTACGCGCTCCCGCATCTCCGCGGCAGCTGCCTTCGTAAAGGTCACCACCAGAAGCCGATCCACATCCATGGGCGCCTCATTTTCCCCCTCGCCGCAGACCAAAGAAAGAATCCGCTCCACCAGAACCGCAGTCTTACCGGAACCGGCTGCTGCCGAGACCAGCACATTTTTATCTCTCACATCGATGACTTTTTTCTGTTCCTCGGTCCATCTGACGCTCACGTTTCTTCCTCCTCTATCCGCTTCCAGATCTCATCGTCTCCGAAGATGGGCAGTCTTCGCTTGCGGAAGCCCTTTGTCTTGCTGTCCAGTCCGCAGACGCCTTTGTAGCTGCAATAATCGCAGGCTGTCTTTCCCTTCAGCTCGTAGGGATTCACCTCCATCCGGCCATCCAGCACCTCTGCTCCTATCTTCTGGATCTTTCGGTTGACATAACGAGAAAGTGCCGCAAACTGCTCGCCGCTGGCCACCGGGGATCCGGCGCGCAGAGAACCATCCTTATTATAGACGATGGGCAGCACCTCGGAACGCCCCGGCATGGACTGGTCGAGACGCTGAATGATCTCCGGATCCGCATTGATAAGCCCATTTGGCTTCAGCTTCTCCAGCACCCGGGCTGTCACATTCTCTTCTCCGTCCGTATCCAGCACCGGATCCTGGATCTGATAATAGAGCACACCCGCCGGAAGCACCTCCTTATCGGGATGCTCCTTCTTCATCAGCTCCATGGCCGCATTCAGATAGACCACCAGCTGCAGCTGCAGTCCATGATACAGTGACAGCAGCTGGAAGGACGTATTGCCGGACTTATAGTCGATAACCTTCACATAGACATGCTCCTCATCCTCGCAGGTATCCACCCGGTCGATGCGCCCCCGGAGCTTCAGCCGTTCTTCGGGTGACAGCTCGATATTGATGGATTCCAGATCCGACACACTGGAAAAGGAGAGCTCATAATTTTCCGGTGTAAATAAGCCTTTCCGAAGCTGCTCGCCCAGCGCCCATACCGTCCGCTTCAGAATCCGAGCCATCCGGCGAATCATATAGCTGTTACGAGCTGTGCTGTTCAGCACCGTATTGCCGTAATCTGCGGTCAGGGAGGCCAGGCACTCCTCCACCCATGCATCTGCCACCTCCCGGGGCAGGGTCTTCCAGGTGTAGTCGCTGGACTCCAGCTTCCTCGAAAAGGCCTCCAGGGTCTCATGGAAGATATTTCCCATATCCACGGGTGCAAACTCGTACTGCTCACGCTCGGCCAGCTTCAATCCATACATGAGAAAATGGGCGTAAGCGCAGGCCGCGTACTGCTCAAGTCTGGTCACGCTGTTCTCCAACACGGTTCCGTACAGGGCATGAGCCACGGCCTTGCCCAGCTTCGTGTCCTGATGCACCGAAAATGCGCCGTCGAGAAGCTGTGTCAGCTTCTCCTCGTATCGCTCCTGCTTCGCATACCAGCGATAGAGCTCGTAAAACTGTGCGTTGCCCCGACCCTCCCGGTATTCCTTCAGGCCTTCGATGAGCAGCCGCACGCCCTCCCGCTCCGTCCTGGGAAGTCCGTTTTCCCGCTGCACCGTCTCCGACTGCAGCTTAAGCTCCGGGAAAATCCGCTTCATCACATTCATCAGATAGGACGGGCGCAGAGCCTTTCCGCCACCATCCAGCAGCGTACAGGAGAGATACAGCTCGTCCGAGGGCTTCGTCAGATTCAGATACAGGTAAAAGCGCTGGATATAGCCCTGCTCTCTGGCCGTCGGAGCCAGCTCCATGCCGGACAGGCGCAGCTGTTCCCGCTCCATATCCGATAAAAGCCCCGCCCGGGAGCTGTTCTTCGGCACGCTGCCCTCATTGACGCCCAGGAAGAAGAGCACCTTCACGTCCTTCAGACGGGTACGCTCCATATCTCCGGCCATGACCTGATCGACACCGGGCGGAATGACGCCGACCCGCGCTTCCGCAAAGCCGGCCTCCAGAATCTCCGTATATTCCCGGATGGTCAGCTTCTCATCGCCTAAGAGATCCACCAGCTTATCCAGCAGATCCATCAGGATTCCGTATATCTGGTGGTACTCCTTGGCCAGCACCTGATTGTTCTCCCGCTTAAACTGTTCCTCAAAAACAGCTAGTCCGGCCTGAATGCCCTTTTTCGTGATCAATTCATAGAGCGCTGTCGTCCTGCTGCGGACATCCACCGCCTTTTTCCGCTGTATTTTCACAAAGGGAAGCAGATCCTCCGCCACCCTGGACCTGAGCCCATCGATCTGCTCCAGCTCCTCCTCGGTTAGTCCTTTATAACTGCGAATGAAACGGTCTTCCCATCGCTTCGCGCCGCGCACACCCAGCGCCAGCACATAATTTTCCAGCAGATCCACCTCCTCAGGCTCCATGCCGGATAGACCGCTTCGCAGATAGCGGAACACTGACTCGTAGGAGAAATCCTGCTCAGCAATCTCCAGCAGCGCTCGGATAAACTCCACGAAGGGATTTTTCAGGATGCTGCGCTTATTGTCCAGAAAGCAAGGGATCTCATAAGCCTGCAGTACCCGCTCCAGCACCGGGCTGTAGCTCTCCATATCGCCCGTAATCAAGGCAAAATCCCGGTAATGATATCCTTTCTCCCGAATCAGCTCCCGGATCCGGCCTGCGGCCCAGGAGACCTCCTCCTCGGGGTTCTTGAGGATGTGAAGGCTGATCTGAGCGGATTTCTCCGGATATCGCTGCCACCTAAGCCGGAACAGATTCTGCTCAAGCCATCCCAGCTCGCCCCCTGCCGCAAATCGACTCTTCTCCCCGGGATGCACCCAGATGGGCTCCTCCTCCCGTACATTCACCTCCTGCGCCAGCCGTGTTAGACTCGCCACGGTCTTCTTACTCAGGTAAAAAAGCTGATGCTCCCCCTCTACACGATAGGGATTCTCGCGCTCGTCGATGGTCACGGTCACTATGACCTTTTTCGCATACAGCATCAGCTTCTGCATCAGCATATTCTGAATGGGCGTGAAGCCTGTGAAGCCGTCCAGGACGATGACACTCTCCCGGATCATCCGGGAACGCTCCGCCACCCGGCAGAGCACCTCCAGCAGCTCCTCTGCCGTAATGTACTGATCCGCAAGATAGGCGTGAAATGCCTTGTAGAGCACCTGCACATCGCATAATTTATAATAGAGATGGGGTTTCTCCTTACTCTTCTCCAGGAAATCCGCCAGGGCCTCCTCCGTCACCGCATACTGGGTCAGCTCGGAAATCAGCGACTTGATCTCGCTGATATAACCCATTTTCTTCAGATTGCCGCCGAGAACCCGCAGCTCCCCTTTTCGCTCCTGGGCGATTTTCCGCAGCACCAGGTTCTTGCCGGTCTCCTCCAGCACCTTGCCTACCTGGGTTCCGGTCTCCTCGAAGACCCGATAGGCCAGACGCTGAAAGCTTAAGATATCGATATTCAGGATGCCGCCGTCCGGATGCAGCCGCACCAGCTCCTTCTGGGTCTGCATCGTAAACTGCTCCGGCACGATCACCAGATAGCTCTGCTCCGGGTGCCGGATGGAATCCTCGATCACGCTCCGAAATAAGGTATAAGATTTTCCCGCGCCGGAATTACCGAAAATAAATTGCAGGGACATGAAGCCACTCCTTCTCAACTACTTTTCCTGTATTATAGCATATCTGGTTTTTTTGAGATATCTAATTCTTTTGACACTGTAAACAAAATCAGCGGGTATCAACTCTTCTATCATTGATACCCGCTGCTAAACTATGCTGTCCATTGGACTAATACCTCATTTCCTGTATTTGTTTTCAGCTTCTTATTCACTTGTACTGAAGTCTTATCGACTTTCCTGTTCGATTTCTTCTGTCTTCGGCTTTCTTTCTGATCTTCTGTAAAGTTCTTTTGTACCGGTCTGCTTTTCTTCTTTTATCATCCGGCTCTTTCTTCTATCTGATTACCGATTCTCATCGAACGCTTTGTTTACGGTTTCCGTTGAAATTTTGCTTATGTCTTCGGTGGTCCGTACCTCTCTTTCTCAGATTATGGGGTGATTCGTTAAGTTCCTGCTGGACTGTACCTCCTTTGCTTAAATTACTCGTCCTCTATAT
>CAVKIR010000172.1:0-4311 GCA_963656395.1 Prevotella sp. CAG:279 | reverse complement strand
GAGTGCATCGGAAATATTACTCTGGTAAGCGGTATACTCCTGTTCTCCTACGCTCACCGTCGTCTTATCCAGGGCATCTGCCCCCTCATATTCTCCCTCCGGCTCCTGAATGGTATAGCCGCCGATGCTTCCCGCTTCGGTCTCACTGACCTCTTCTTCTGTCTGCTCCTCCGCCGGCTGCTCCTGCGTCTCTTCATCTGTCTCGGATACGGACAGCAGGTCAGAACGAATCCAGCCGGTCTTCTGGGCACCGTCCAGGGTAAAGCTGATCTGATACCAGGTCTTGCCGCCGCTCTGGGTCTCATCGGTGATATCTACGATGGTATCCACCGGCAGGGAGCAGACCTTCTGTCCCTCTGCATCTGCCGAGGCGCGCACACGGGAACCGTCTGTGGTAATGGTTCCGGTGCGGGCCGCCTCTCCGGTGATACCGGTAGTGAAAAGCAGGATGCCCGCCGCCAGCGCGGCCAGAGCTCCTGTATAGTACTTCTTCATGTTGTTCTCCTCCCTATTATGCGTTACTGTTCACTCGTACCTAGTTCCAGTAACATCTATGCTTCATCGATGGCCTTGCCGATGTCGCTTCTGCAAAATGCTTTCTCGAAGGAAACCAGCTTCACGGCCTCGTAGGCATTCGCACGGGCGGTCTTCAGATCCGGTCCTACGGCTGTGACACCTAAGACCCGGCCGCCGTTGGTGACGATCTGTCCGTCCACCTCTTTTGTTCCCGCGTGGAAGACATAGTAGCCATCCTTATCCTTGAAATTCGAAAGTCCCTGGATCGGGAAGCCCTTCTCGTAGGAGACAGGGTATCCGCCGGAGGCCAGTACGACGCAGACCGCCGCATTGTCCTCGAATTCCAGGTCGATCTGATCTAAGGTACCGTCGATGCAGGCCTCGAAGACGTCCACGATATCGGTCTTCATGCGGGGCAGCACCACCTGGGTCTCCGGGTCGCCGAATCTCGCATTATACTCCAGTACCTTCGGTCCCTTCTCAGTCAGCATCAGGCCGAAGAAGATGACGCCCTTGAACTCTCTGCCCTCGGCGCGCATCGCGTCCACGGTGGCCTGGTAGATATGCTCCTTGCAGAACTTATCTACCTCTTCCGTATAGAAGGGACTCGGGGAAAAGGTTCCCATGCCGCCGGTATTCAGTCCCTGATCGCCGTCCAGAGCCCGCTTGTGATCCTGGGCAGAAGTCATGCATTTGATGGTCTTGCCATCCACGAAGCTAAGTACCGATACCTCACGGCCGGTCATGAATTCCTCGATGACCATCTGATTGCCGGCAGAGCCAAACTGCTTATCCAGCATGATGGTTCGCACGCCCTCTTTCGCTTCTTCCAGATTCTTACAGATCAGGACACCCTTTCCCAGCGCCAGGCCGTCGGCCTTCAGCACGATGGGGAAATCCGCGCTCTCCAGATAGGCAAGCGCCTTCTTGGGGTCGTCAAAGTTCTCGTATGCCGCTGTCGGGATGCCGTATTTCTTCATCAGATCCTTGGAAAATGCCTTCGAGCCCTCCAGAATCGCCGCATTCGCCCGGGGTCCGAAGATCCGAAGTCCTTCCCGCTCAAAGACGTCCACGATGCCGCCCACCAGCGGATCGTCCATGCCGACGACGGTTAAGTCGATGGCCTTCTCCTTAGCAAAGTCCGCCAGCTTCTCGAATTCCATGGCTCCGATGGGCACGCACTCGGCGTACTCCGCGATACCGGCATTGCCCGGCGCACAATATATCTTCTGAGCTCTAGGGCTCCGGGCGATCTTCCAGCATATCGCATGCTCCCGTCCGCCTGAGCCAACAACTAAAATCTTCATAGCTTATGCCTCCTTATTCGCGAGCATATCGATGGCCTTCGGCAGCAGAATCCACTCCGCCTCCTCCATGACACGCCGCTGTAAGATCTCCGGTGTATCCCCTTCTTTGACCTCGACTGCCTTCTGCAGGAGAATCGGGCCGGTATCCGTGCCTTCATCCACGATATGCACCGTCGCGCCCGTCACCTTGACCCCCCGCTTCAGAGCCTCCTCATGCACCTTCAGGCCGTAGAAGCCGGTGCCGCAAAAGGACGGAATCAGGGAGGGATGGATGTTAATGATACGTCCCTCGTAGGCGTGAATGATTTCCTTCGGAATCACCACGAGACAGCCTGCCAGAACGACGAGCTCCGCGCCGCAGTCCTTCAGAGCCTTTAAGAGTGCCGCGTGAAAGGCCTCGGTGCTGCCGCAGCCCTTCCGGGTAATGCACACAGCCGGAACGCCGTGCTTCTTTGCCCGCTCCAGGGCGTAGGCCTTCGGGTTATTGCTGATCACGGAGACAATCTCCGCATTTCGAATCGTTCCTTTATCGATGGCGTCCAGAATAGCCTGCAGGTTCGTGCCGCCGCCGGATACCAGTACCGCTACCTTTAGCATAAGGTCACTCCCTTTTCGCCCGCTGCGATCTCACCCAGGATGTACGGGGTCTCGCCTGCCTCGCGAACTGCGGCCATGCACTTGTCCACGTCCGCCGGATCTACCGCCATCACCATACCGATACCCATGTTGAAGGTATTGTACATCATCTGCTCCTCGATACGTCCGTCCTCGCGCAGCATGTGGAAGATGGCCGGTACCTCGTAGCTGTCCTTCTTAATCATCGCGCGCACGCCCTCCGGCAGCATACGCGGTACATTCTCGTAGAAGCCACCGCCCGTGATATGGCTGCAGCCCTTGATGGTCACGCCAGCCTCCTTGACGGTGCGCAGAGCCTTCACATAGATCTTGGTCGGCTCGATGAGGGTCTCACCCAGGGTTCTGCCCAGGCTCTCAAAGTAGGTATTCAGGTACTCCTCCTTCATCGGAAATACCTTCCGAACTAAAGAAAAGCCGTTGCTGTGGACGCCGGAGGAGGCCATGCCCACCAGTACGTCGCCCGGCTTGATATCTGCGCCGGTGATCAGGTTCTTCTGATCGACCACGCCGACTGCGAAGCCCGCCAGGTCATACTCATCCACCGGATAGAAGCCCGGCATCTCTGCGGTCTCACCGCCGATCAGGGCAGCACCGGACTGCTGACAGCCCTCTGCGACACCGCTTACAATGGTGGCGATCTTCTCCGGGATATTTCTGCCGCAGGCGATATAGTCCAGGAAGAACAGGGGTTCGCCGCCTGCGCAGGCGATATCGTTCACACACATGGCTACACAGTCGATGCCGACGGTGTCATGCTTATTCATCAGAAATGCCAGCTTCAGCTTGGTTCCCACACCGTCGGTGCCGGATACCAGGGTCGGCTGCTCCATCTGCTTAAAGGCCTCCATGGAAAATGCGCCGGAAAATCCGCCGATTCCTGTCAGCACCTCGGGCCGCATGGTCCGCTTGATATGCTCCTTCATCAGTTCTACAGACTTGTAGCCTGCCTCAATGTCTACGCCTGCGTTCTTATAATCCATGATCTTTTTCCTTTCCGTATGAGTACTTATTCTTAATAATTCTTATATCCGACCTCTTTCAGCCGCGCATCCTTCTTCTCTACCTGGTTCTTCAGGTCCTCGGAGTATGCCTTCAGCCGCGCCAGCAGCTCCGGATCGGAGGTCGCCAGAATCTTCGCAGCCAGCAGGCCTGCATTGACACCGCCGTTGATGGCTACGGTCGCCACCGGGATGCCGGAGGGCATCTGTACGATGGAATAGAGGGAATCCCGGCCGCCCAGGGATGTGGTATGCATGGGAATACCGATGACCGGCATCGGGAAAATCGCCGCACACATGCCCGGAAGATGCGCCGCCATACCTGCACCTGCGATGATCACCTTGAAGCCCTTCTCCTCCGCGCTCTTCGCATACTCAAAAAATACGTCCGGCTCCCGGTGTGCCGAGATGATCGTCATCTCAAAGTCCACACCCAGCTGCTCCAGCACATCCGCTGCCTTCTTCATGATCGGCATATCGGAATCACTGCCCATCACAATACCAACCTTCGCCATTTTCAAGAACCTCCTTTGTTCTCAATAAGTTTTAATAAGTATCGCTTATAAATGTCTTATTTTGTCCTTGTTTCACTTATAAATCCAGTTTACAGGCTTGCCCCTTTTCTGTCAATATGCAATCTATGCTTCCTCATCAAAGGGTCGGTTCAGCTCCTCCGTTCCCGGCAGTACAAAGCGGCCGCCCTCGATAAGGGGAATCCGACTTCCGTCCGTCCTTACCACCTCGATGCGATCCAGCTCGTCATAGGGAATCGTAATGTCCGTATGGCAGTTGAAATACGCCCTGGACACATCGGTTTTCCGAAGGAGGGAGCACTCATTGTCCCGGGCAATGAT
>CAVKIR010000171.1:0-4333 GCA_963656395.1 Prevotella sp. CAG:279 | reverse complement strand
GTACTCTACGACATCATCACCGTAGGGACGGTAACCCAGGATATTCTGACCACGGAAGAGCATCTGCAGCGGGGTCTTCTTTGCTTTCTCTTTGATTTTACGAAGTCTGTCCCACGGATCCTCATGCAGGAAACGAAGGGAAGCGTCAAAGGTAGCTCCTCCCCAGCACTCCAGGGAATGGTAGCCTACCTGATCCAGTTTTTCCACGATGGGCAGCATCTGCTCCGTGGACATACGTGTGGCAATCAGTGACTGATGCGCATCACGCAGTATCGTCTCGGTAATCTGTACCGGTTTAATTTCTGACATGGTAATTCCTCCTCTATTCATCACGAAGTTAAATGCCAAAGATCGCCATAAAGGTTCCGGCTGCTACGGCTGTACCGATAACTCCGGCTACGTTCGGACCCATGGCATGCATCAGCAGGAAGTTGGTCGGATCAGCTTCTGCACCGACCTTCTGTGATACACGGGCTGCCATCGGCACGGCGGATACGCCTGCAGAACCGATCAGCGGGTTGATCTTGCCCTTGCTGAGTACACACATCAGCTTGCCTAAAAGGACACCGGCTGCGGTACCGAAGGCAAATGCGATCAGACCCAGCGCTACGATCTTCAGTGTGCTGACATTCAGGAACGCCTCTGCGCTGGTGGTCGCTCCTACGGAGGTACCCAGCAGGATAACAACGATGTACATCAGAGCATTGGATGCGGTATCGGTCAGCTGACGAACGACACCGGACTCACGGAACAGGTTGCCCAGCATGAGTGCACCTACCAGGGGAGCGGTGGTCGGAAGAATCAGACAAACGACGATGGTAACGACGATGGGGAACAGAATCTTCTCCAGCTTGGATACCGGGCGCAGCTGTTCCATCTTTACTTTACGTTCCTTCTCGGTGGTCAAAAGCTTCATGATAGGCGGCTGAATGATCGGCACCAGAGACATATAGGAATACGCAGCTACCGCAATGGGTCCAAGAAGAGCGGTCTGCTCCAGCTTGCCGGCCAGGAAGATCGAGGTCGGGCCGTCTGCTCCGCCGATGATAGAGATCGCAGCTGCAGCCTTGTCGGAGAAGCCCATCAGCATAGCACCCAGATAAGCGGCGAAGATACCGAACTGTGCGGCAGCTCCCAGAAGGAAGCTCTTCGGGTTCGCAATCAGCGGACCGAAGTCGGTCATCGCGCCGACGCCCATGAAAATCAGGGACGGCAGCACGGACCACTCATCCAGTACATAGAAGTAGTACAGAAGGCCGCCTACTCCGTTGGAAGTTTCCTCCGGGCTCGCGATGATGTCCGGATAAATATTTACAAGCAGCATACCAAAAGCGATGGGAACCAGAAGAAGCGGCTCATACTCTTTTTTGATAGCCAGATACAGGAATACACAGGCAACCAGAATCATGATGTAATTTCCCCAGGTCAGGTTAAAAAACGCCGTCTGATGCACGAGATTCCCAAGAGTTTCCAAAATATAACTCATGTCTTAACCTCCGTTGATTTCTCTTAAGGCTATGCCATTAGTTCAGGGATGCCAGTAAATCTCCGGACTCTACAGCCTGGCCTACGCTTACATTGATGCCTGCCACGGTGCCGTCCTGGGGTGCTACTACCGGGATCTCCATCTTCATTGCCTCAAGAATGATGATGCTGTCTCCGGCCTTTACAGCCTGTCCTACGGTAGCTTCTACCTTCATAACCTTGCCCGGTACGGAAGCCTTTACTTCTACAGAACCAGCTGCTGCGGCTGCTGCCTTCGGAGCTGCTGCAGGTGCTGCAGCCGGAGCTGCTACGGGAGCAGCAGCCGGTGCTGCTACTGCCGCGCCTGCGCCCTTTTCTTCTACGACTACATCATATGCTACGCCATTTACGGTAATTGTATAATTTTTCATCTCTATGAATCCTCCTAAATATGAGCATGCGCTATGCTTTTTTCCATTTGTTGTTGCTTCTGCGCTTGATGGAACGTACTACAAAGCCATCGGTAGAGGTGGTGCCCTCCGCTGCCGCAATGGCTGCAGTGATCACAGCGACAAGCTGCAGGTTATCTGCCGGCGCTGTCTCCACCGGTGCTGCCGAAACAGGAGCCGGTGCCGGTGCTGCCTTCGGCGCTGCATCCTTCTTTTCTTTTCCGCGATTTTCAAATACCGATACATATTTGAAAAGGGAAATCAGAAAGGCCAGCAGGATCAGTACTACGAATACGGAGCCCATACCAATCAGGGTATTCAGGGCTGCCTTTTCGGCAATCTCGCCGGTGCTGTAAATCGGGTCCATGGTTACGGTGGTAACCACATTATCCTTATCAAACTCCAGAGCAAGACGCATGTTATGCTCTGAGAATTCATAGACAGCCGTATAGGTTACGTTGCCGTCTGTGTCGGTGGTTCCGCCCTCATACTTCTGAAGCCCCACGAACTCACCGAACTCATCGTAGTTGGCGCTGTAGGATTTCAGCAGGCTTAAATAAGCGTCTGCGGTAAAATCAAACTTCTGTCCGGTTCCGCCGATATAGGGATATAAAGATACCTGCTGCTCGAAATCATCATAGTTTTCCTGCAGATTACTTAATTGAGCTGCTAAAGTAGCCTCATCTGTATCAGCCAGCATCTCCACATAGCTGTCAAGCTTGGCCTGGTAGGTCTCCTCGTTCGGGAGAGCCTCCTGGGCGCCGCAGCCGGTCAGTACAAAAAGTCCCGCAAGGAGCAGCAGAGCCGATAATTTTTTCAAGCTTCGTTTCATACTCTCCCTCCTCTTAGACAGTTCCGTGTTTCTTTGCCGGACGGTCCTCTCTCTTAGTAAATAACATCTCAAAGGCGCCGATGACATACTTTCTTGTATCCTGTGCGTCAATGACAGCATCCACGTAGCCCCGGGCTGCTGCAGCATCCACGCTGCCCTGAAGAGCCGCATACTCTGCAGCCTTCTCCCTCTGGGTATCTGCATCCGCATCCGCATACATCACCTTTGCTGCCAGAGAAGCATCCATCATGCCGACCTTTGCATCCTTCCATGCATAGACGAGATCTGCGCCGATGCCCTTGCTGTTCATGATCACGTAAGCGCTGCCAAATGCCTCTCCAGCGATCACATTGACCTTCGGAACTGTCGCATTCGCAAATGCGTAGGTAAGCTTCGCTGCGGCCTTGCCGATGTTGCGCTCGGTGCACAGACTTGCCTTGAAGCCCTTTACGTTGGTAATGGTCAGGACCGGAATGTTGAAAGCGTCACAGAACTCTACGAAATCCGCAGCCTTCTGAGCGCCTCTTGCACTCATCTCCTGCTCACCGTTCGCTACCGCGCCTACGGTCATACCGTTCAGACGAAGGAAGCCGGTCACCATGTCCTTGGCATAAGCAGCCTTTGTCTCAAAGAAGGCCTTGCCGTCAGCGATGGCGGAAAGAATATAGGATGCGGAATATTCTACACCCTGCAGCTCTGCGCATACGCGATTGAGATCATCAGCACAGTCAGCGTAGCAGCCCTCTTCCTCATTATTGCCGGGGAGCATGCTTACCAGTGCACGAATCTGTGCCAGGATGCCTGCTTCGTCAGCAACGACGTCGACGCTGCCTGCTTCCTCTGCCTGGAACTTAGCAGAGGCGCTGTCACACTTCTGGGCATGATTTCCTGCGATGGTATTCGGCGCATTTACGAAAAGCTTTGCATCCTTCTCTTCCATGAAGGTAAAATCAGAAAGTCCGGGTACGACTGCCAGTCCGCCGCCGCACTGACCGAACACGGCCGTAATCTGCGGAACGACTCCGGAGGCCAGCGCCTGCTCCGTATAAATCTCACCAAATGCCTGCAGGGCATCTACGCCCTCCTGCAGACGAATGCCTGCGCAGTCGATGAGACCGATCACCGGAGCTCCCATCTTACATGCCATCTGATACAGACGGACAATTTTCTTTGCGTGCATCTCGCCCAGGGTTCCGTTCAGTACGGAAGCATCCTGGCTGTACACGTAGACCAGGTTCCCGTCAATCAGACCGTAGCCGGTCACGACTCCGTCAGACGGGCACTTAGACTGCTGTAAGTTGAAGTCCGTGTTTCTGGCAGTCACCTGTCCGCCGATTTCCACAAAACTGTTCCCGTCCAGCAGACCTTCGATTCTTCTGCTTGCCGGGTTCTGTGCTGTATTACTCATATCCAGCCCTCCATATATTTATTTGATAGTGAATTGTACAAACTACCATTGTAACAAAACGATACCGGTATCAATTCTAACAAAAAAAGAGGGGGGAATCAATATGAAATGTGCAACAATTTTTTGCTTTTCTATAAAATCTTGTTATAGATCTATCAAAAAAAGGAATGACACTTTGTC
>CAVKIR010000170.1:0-4336 GCA_963656395.1 Prevotella sp. CAG:279 | reverse complement strand
GAAGGAGTGATGCGCATAGAGAATCCCTGCGGATTCAACCTGAGCCAGGAACATTTCATTTGTACGGAGCCGTCTGAACTTTCTGAGTTATGAACATATCGAAAGTCTCTAAATGCAGATATTCTCAGTTACTCTGATGCTGGCTCGTGTCTATACAGTAACACTCCACCAGAATCGCATTCGGATAGATCCGCTTCATCCGCTCATCCGGGAAATGCGTATCCAGTCACCCGTCCGCAAAGGTCTCGATGCCCTCGCCGGTCTGCCGCACCGCCGCTCCGGCCGTGCCAATCACCCAACCCGCAAAGCGGTATGTAAAAAAGAGCCACAAAAGCTCATATCCCGTCATGTCCATAGCGTCTTCCTCATCTGTCCGTTCTTACTAAGTCTCTTGTATGGGGCTTATTATAACGATTTTCCACGCTCCACACAAGCCTCTTTTACAAAAGATGCAAAGCGTCTTGCCGCGAAGGGCATGGTCTCCCAGCTCCGCCACAGAAGCGCCACCGGCCGCTCCAGCCGCTCCCGGATGGGCCGCAGCTCCACGCCCTCCTCGAAGCCCTCCAGCACCAGCCGGTACAGGATCGACACGCCCAGGCCCTGCCGGATCATAGCCAAAATCGAATAGTCATCGTACACCTTGTACTCGATCCGCGGCTCGATCTGAAGCTTCGCGAAGGCACGCTCCGGCACGCTGTAATTGCCCTCATCCAGCAGGATAAAGGGCTCCCGGCCAAGCTCTGCAAGCGTTACGCTGTTCCTGCCCGCCAGCGGATGCCCTTCCGGCAGCACCGCCACCATCTCGTCCCGGTAGAGGACACTGACCTCCATGCCCGGCACTGCCTCGGCATTGATAAAGCCGAAATCGATGCTGCCGTCCCGCACCCAGCCCGCGATATTGGTATACTCGCCCTGCTGCAGCACAAAGCGCGTGCCCGGATACTTTTTCTTAAACTCCATCATCAGCTCCGGCAGCAGATTCCGGCTGACACTGGTAAAGGTACCGATGCGGATGACACTGTTCTCCAGCCCCCGCATTTCCCGTTCCTTCCGGACAAGAGCCACCTCCGCCTGATAAATCTGCTGAAAATAAGGCAGAAAAGCCTCGCCGTCCGCTGTCAGCAGCGTTCCGTCCTTTCGACGGTCGATGAGGGTGGTCCCCGTCTCCTGCTCCAGTGCCTTGACCGTCTGGCTCACCGCGCTCTGGGAATAGCCCAGAAGCTCCGCCGTCTTCGTAAAGCTGCCGGTCTCAATGATCTTACAGAAAATACCGTATCGTGATATCATATGTTTCTCTCCATCAGTTCGACTTATGTTTCTATTATAATCATTCATTTTACTTATGTAAAGGAAACTGGTAAAATAATATGTGCAAAGAAAAGGGAGGAACTTCGTTATGAATGAAACCAAATTACAGGGTCTGCGGCTTGGCATGCGGGACGGCATACCCATCGGCCTCGGCTACCTGGCTGTAGCATTTTCGCTGGGTATCACCGCGCGAAACGCAGGCCTCAACGCCTTTCAGGGATTTCTCATCAGCATTTTAAACAATGCATCTGCGGGTGAATACGCCGGCATCACGGTCATTGCCGCCAATGCCGCCTACGTGGAAATCGCCATCGTCACGCTCATTACGAACGCCCGCTATCTTCTGATGAGCTGCGCCATGAGCCAGCGGCTGGAGCCCGGACTTTCCCTGGGGCACCGGCTTCTGATGGGCTTTGATATCACGGACGAGCTTTTCGGCATCGCCATTGCCCGTCCCGGGTACCTGAATCCGTATTACACCTACGGAGCCATGCTGATGGCTATGCCCGGCTGGGCGGTGGGCACGTCCCTTGGCATCATCGCGGGCAATGTCCTGCCGGCGCGCGTGGTCAGTGCCTTAAGCGTGGCCCTCTTCGGCATGTTCCTGGCCGTGATCATTCCGCCCGCCCGGAAAAATAAGGTAGTAGCAGGACTGGTGGCCTTGTCCTTCGTGGCCAGCTTCGCCTGCTCGGTTCTGCCATTTATCAGTACCCTGTCGGACGGCACCCGGACGATTATCCTGACCGTCGTCATCTCCGCCGGAGCCGCGATTCTGTTCCCGGTTCCCAAAGACAAGGAAGCCGACTCCATGACTGAGAAAGGAGCTTCGCACGCATGACTCACAATATTTACATCTACATTCTCATCATGGCAGCCGTATCCTACGCCATCCGCGTGCTGCCGCTGACCCTGATTCGAAAGCCTCTGGAAAATCAGTTTCTCCAGTCCTTTCTCTACTATGTGCCCTACGTGACCCTGGCCGTCATGACTTTCCCGGCCATCATCCATGCCACCCAGTCTCCCATCGCCGGAGCGCTGGCTCTCGTCATCGGCATCGCAGCCGCCTGGATGGGCGCGGGACTGCTGCCCGTAGCGGTCATCTGCTGCGCCGTAGTCTTTCTGGCGGAGTTCTTTGTCTAAGAAAGATTGGTTCGGGTGTCAAAACACCCGAACCTTTGGTTACACGAATCGTCAAGAGCCGGTGCAGCAGTAATGCTGTCCCGGCTCCTTCACTTTTCCCCTTTAATCCTTATTCAACACTTACTCGATGGTAATGCCGGCCTTCTCCAGAATCTTCGGCACATTCTTCTCTGCACCGATGGCCATGATATGTACACCGTCGCAGATACCCTCGTCCTTGATCTTTGCGATCATTTCTGCAGCCATCTCGATACCCAGCTGTGCGGGCAGTCCCTTGACACCCTTCTCCTTGCCCTCAGCTGCCGCAGCGGCGAGACGGTCAATCATATCCTGGGGTACTGCGATACCCGGCACATTCTCATTCATGTACTTCGCCATGCCTGCTGCCTTCAGCGGGATGATGCCGGCCATGATGTGCGTATGGATGTTCGCCTTGTCCACTTCGTCCATGAACCGCTTCAGCCCCTCGATATCGAAGATGCCCTGGGTCTGGATGTACTGCGCACCGGCATCGACCTTCTGGCGCAGCTTATTGATCTGCAGCGGAAGCGGATCGTATACCGGCGTGACCGCTGCTCCCTTGTAGAAGGTGGGCGCGCTGTCCAGATCATTGCCGCCGCAGTCCTTTCCGGTAGCCTCCATATAGGTCAGCATATGCAGAATACCTACGGAATCCAGATCGTAGACCGGCTTGGACTCCTTGCAGTCACCTACCGTCGGATGGTCTCCGGTCAGAGCCAGCATGGTATCGATGCCGAAAGCAGCTGCAGAGAGCATGTCGCCCATGATACCCATACGGCTTCTGTCACGTCCTGTGACCTGCACGATGGGCTCCAGTCCCGCTTCCTTCAGCTTGATGCAAAGGCCTAACGAAGAAGCCTTCAGACAGGCAGACTGCATATCGGTTACGTTCACGCCGTGAACCTTGCCCTTCAGAAGCTCTGCCACGGTCAGCTGCTCTGTAAAATCATATCCCTTCGGGGGAGCCATCTCAACGGTTACACCAAATTTACCGCCTTCCAGCGCTTTCTCTAACATTCCCATTACTTATTCCCCCTGATATTAATTGTTCTCGGATAAGCTACCTTTGCATATCCCTTGTCCGGTCTTCTCTTTGCCAGGAGATCCAGTCTTCCCAGGGATTCCAGGCGCTTGTAAATCAGAATCCATGCGCAGTCATTGTCCGGATTCACCTCGCACTTGCCGTTCTTCTGACCGCCGCAGGGTCCGTTTACCAGAGACTTGGCACAGCGGGAAATAGGACAGACACCGCCGGTGCTTCCCAGCATACAGTCGCCGCACAGATGACAGGCTTCCTCAAAGAGTCCGAAACGAACTGCCTCACCTAAGAACATGGTATTATTGGACGGATAGACAGGTGCATTCGGGCTATGGGCTGCCGCCACCTGTACGCCGTCGCCGCAGGACATACAGACTACAGCGTCCGGGGCTGCCGCATTCAGCTTCTTCATAGCGGTCTTCACGCCCATATTCATACAGCAATAATCCGCCATATTGGTCGCTACAACTGTCTTTCCTTTGGACTCCAGATACGCTTTCAGTTCCGCTACTTCCTTCTCACCGCCGGTCGCACAGGCTGTGGCGCAGCTTCCACAACCCAGAATCGCGATTTTCTGCGCATCTCCGAGCATTGCCATCAATTCGTCGATGGGCTTTTTCTGTGTGATAATCATGATATCCTCTCCTTAAAAATCGGGTGTTTGATAGTTCTATTTTAATACATTTCCCACAAAAATCAACACTATTTTTCGTTATTTAACAGGAGATATCACTTTTATAACATTTTATAACATATAATTAGGCTGTTATTTCGTAACTGTTCAGTACCTTCACAGTTACGAATGCAAAATCCATGAGAATCGGCTCC
>CAVKIR010000169.1:0-4361 GCA_963656395.1 Prevotella sp. CAG:279 | reverse complement strand
GAACTGTAACTCGCCTTCGTCTCTTTTTCTCATGGGCAGCCTCCTTTTCTTTCTTTGATAGCAGAAGGCCGGCTTTTCTCCCTTGATGAATCTCATTCTTCCTTCGAAATGCGTCAGGAATGCCGGAAATGCTGCCGGATTCAGTCTGGCCTTCTCATACAGAGCCAGTCGTATCTCATCCGGCTTTTCTGCAATCTCTTTTACATAGACGTGATGCGCCCTGATTTTCAGGCAGGCCACGGAGAGCAGATTCTGTACCGCCTTCGGAAGATCCCCGAAGCGATCCAGAAGCTCATCCTGCATGTCCTCGCTCTCCTCAAAGGTCTCGATCCCTGCAATACGCTTGTAGATGTCGAGCTTCTGGCTTTCGCTTCGGATATAGGTGCTGGGAATATAGGCGTCGATGTCCATATCCACGGTGGTCTGGAATTCTTCCTCCTCCACATCGATTCCCTTTTCCCGCTTTACGGCTTCGTTCAGCATCTTACAGTACAAATCATAGCCCACGGCCTCCATATGGCCGTGCTGCTGCTCGCCCAGCAGGTTTCCCGCACCGCGGATCTCCAGATCCCGCATGGCGATCTTGAAGCCGCTGCCCAGCTCCGTGAATTCCCGGATGGCGCCCAGGCGCTTCTCCGCCACTTCTTTGAGCATCTTATCCCGGCGATACATGAGAAAGGCATAGGAGGTCCGGTTGGAACGACCCACGCGACCCCGAAGCTGGTAGAGCTGAGCCAACCCTAAGTTATCCGCATCGTGGATGATCATGGTGTTTGCATTGGAGATATCAAGGCCGGTCTCGATGATGGTGGTGGATACCAGCACATCGATTTCCCCGTTGATGAAATCGAACATAATGCGCTCCAGCTCATGCTCCTTCATCTGTCCGTGGGCAAAGGCCACCGTGGCCTCCGGCACCAGCTCGGCCACCTGAGCTGTTACCTCGGCGATGTTGTTCACGCGATTGTATACATAATACACCTGCCCGCCCCGCGCCAGCTCCCGGCTTATGGCAGCGCGAACCATCTCGCTGTCGTATTCCATCACATAGGTCTGAATCGGCAGTCGATCCTGGGGTGCTTCCTCCAGCACGCTCATGTCGCGGATACCGATGAGACTCATGTGGAGGGTTCGCGGAATCGGTGTGGCAGTCAGAGTCAGGACATCCACATTTTCCTTCAGCTTCTTGATTTTCTCCTTGTGCGCTACACCGAAGCGCTGCTCCTCATCGATGATCAGAAGTCCCAGATCCTTGAAAATGACATCGGAGGAGAGAACCCGATGGGTGCCGATCACGATGTCCACCAGTCCCTTTTTCAGATCCGTGAGGGTCTTCTTTATCTCGCCCGGGGTGCGGAACCGGGATAGGAGGTCAATGCGTACCGGAAAATCCTTCATCCGCTGAACGAAGGTATTGTAATGCTGCTGTGCCAGAATCGTGGTCGGAACCAGATAGACCACCTGTTTATTCTCCTGCACGGCCTTGAAGGCGGCGCGGATGGCAATCTCTGTCTTGCCATAGCCCACGTCACCGCAGATCAGGCGATCCATGATTTTCGTGCTCTCCATATCCCGCTTGGTGGCTTCGATGGCCAGCTGCTGATCCTCGGTCTCCTCAAACGGAAACAATTCCTCAAACTCTGTCTGCCAGACGGTATCCGAGCCGTAGACGAAGCCCTGCTTCTCCTGTCTGGCCGCATAGAGCAGCACGAGATCCCTTGCCACCTCCTGCACGGCTCCCCGAACCTTTGACTTGGTACGGGTCCATTCACTGCCGCCTAAGGAGTTCAGCTTCGGCTTTCTGGCGTCTGATCCGGCGTATTTCTGAATCATTTCCAGCTGTGTGGCCAGAATATAGAGGTTGCCGCCCTTGGCATATTCGATCTTGATGTAGTCCTTCATGACCTTATCGACTTCTACCTTCTCGATGCCGCGGTAGATGCCGAGACCGTGATTTTCATGCACTACATAGTCGCCGGGCTTGATATCCGAGAAGCTCTGGATCTTCTGCCCCTCGTAGGTCTTCTGCTTCTTTCGCTTTTTCTTCTCCCGGCCGAAGATATCGGTCTCGGAGATGACCGCGAAGCGGAGCATCGGATATTCATACCCCCGGTGCAGACTGCCGTGGACTACCATGATTTCCGATGGGTTCACGACACGCTCCGGATCCTCGCTGTAGAAGCTGTTCAGCTCCTCTGCCTGCAGGTCTGCAGCCAGACGTCTAGCTCGGGTTCCCGACGCGCACATGAGGATCACCGCGTATTTTTCCTTCTTCCAGCGCTTCAGATCCTTGACCAGGGTAGGAAAGCTGTTGTTGTAGGGATTGATAGAACGGGCATCGATCTGGTAACGGCCCGTAAGCTCCCACTCCGACGCTTTCTGCTCCAGCAGACTGAAGGCCAGGCAGTTTCTGCGGTTCAGGCGGGAGGTGATCTCCTCACTTCTATATAAGAGGCGTGCCTCCTCGGGCAGGGTCTCGCCCTTAGCCGCCCGGTTCGCCATGCTCTCCTCGAATTCCTTCTCTACAGTGCGGCCCTTTTCCAGAATTCGGGTGGGCTCATCCAGGAAAATCAGAGACTTGCCCGGTTCAAAATAGTCTAAGAAGCTGACGGTCTCCTCTTTTTCATCCGGCACCGGCTCTGTCGCCGGATAAATGGTAATTTCTTCCAGATTCTCCATGGAACGCTGGCTTTCCACGTCAAAGCTTCGGATGGAATCCACCTCGTCGTCCCAGAATTCGATGCGCCAGGGGGCGTCCTCGGTCAGGGCAAAGATATCCACGATACCGCCGCGGACGGCGAACTGGCCGGGAGCCTCCACCTGAAGCTCCCGCTCATAGCCCAGACGGCTCAGCTTCTCGGCCAGGGCTTCGATCTCGACGACGCTGCCCTGACCGATGCACAGAATGGAGTCTTCGACTTTTTTCAGCGGTCGAAGCCGATCCATCAGGCCATCGAAGGTGGTAATGACCGTGACCTCTTCCCGGGTCAGCAGGGCCTGCAGGGCACGGACTCTCTGCTGTACCAGCAGATTGCCCTGCATATCTGCATGAAAAAAGAGGAAATCTTTCGCCTGGTAGAGGACAGTCTGCCGGTCAAAATACCGACAGTCTTCGTAGATTTCCTTCGCTTTCTGTTCGCTGTAGGTGATGATGAGTCTCTGTCTGCAACCCTGCCACAGGGCGTAGGCTGCGTGTACCTTCTGGGAATCTACGCAGCCGGAGATCCAGAGAACTCCTTTGTTCTTTTTCAGTTTTTCGGCTATCTGTTCGTAAGCACCCAGCTGACGAAAGGGCTTCACGAATGCTTGCTGCATGGCACACCTCTGCTAAATTGCGATTACTGCTGTTTCTTTTTGTTATACAGGTTCATGGCCTCATCGGTGCGATCCCGGACCATCAGCTCTACGGCATCTGCGGCCTGGGCGATGGCTTCTTCGACTTTTTCCCGATCCTCCGGGGTGAAATGACCGAGAACGTAGGCGGCCAGGTCGTAGTCCTTTGGTTTCTCGCCAACACCGACACGGACGCGCAGGAATTCCTGGGTTCCCAGGTGGGAGATGATGTCCTTGATGCCGTTATGGCCGCCGGCACTGCCTTTTTTACGGACACGGATGTAACCGGGCTCCAGGGCTATGTCATCGTAGATGACGATGACCTCCGTCGTGGGATCCAGCTTATAGAAGTTCACGGCTTCGCCAATGCTGTTGCCGCTTAGATTCATGTAGGTCTGGGGCTTCAGGAGCAGGACTTTCTGCCCCTCGATGATGCCGCTTCCACAGATGGCCTGAAATTTTTGGGTATTCATGGATATGTGATAGCGGTCTGCGAGATAGGTGATGGTATCGAAACCGATGTTGTGTCGGGTATGCTCGTATTGTGCGGTGGGATTGCCAAGGCCGGCGATGATGTACATGGGGTTCTCCTTTTATGACGGACGGTCTGCACGGTGGGCAAACCGTATGTTCGATCGATAGGGTTCTTTCCTATCATACAGGAGTTTGGCGGTGTTGGCAAGGGTGAGGTGACTGGAACGAGGTACGCGTGAACAGTAACGTGCGATGTGGGATTCTGTGCAAAACGGACGTGAGCCGGTAATATAGAAAGTGTGGGACACGCGGATTTTTCTGCTCGTCGCAGGCGGCTGATCCGGGCTCATTCCTGCGAACTCGGCCTTCGGCCTCAGACATGCGCCCATGAGCCCTGCCAGCCTGCTCCTCCCGACTAAAAATCCGCTACCGTCCCAACTTCTCTATATTCCCGGCGCACTGAGCAGTAAAAATCTATGAGAAATGCGGAATATTTACAAAAAAGTATAGGTTTTTGTAAACCTGCTTTTAAGAAAGCACTTGTAACATGTTAC
>CAVKIR010000168.1:4011-4366 GCA_963656395.1 Prevotella sp. CAG:279 | reverse complement strand
CCTTTTCTTGTTTAAATGATTTATTACAGTTCTATAAGCCGGCAGAAGCCCTCTGCCTCCCACCAGCTTACAGTACATTTCACAATGTACACCATAATTCTATTTCCATTTTAGGTGCTTTTACCGTATTTTTCAAGCCCCGTCCGGAAAAAGTTTGTACTTTTGCGTGTACAAGGCTGCTGTTTGAACTGTAACTGTAGAAGGCTGCCTATCCTTCGATCTCCGCCACCAGCACACAGTTGGGGGTCTCGATATGGATGGGTCTTCCCTTTTCGGTAAAATATTTTTCGTCGTAATGCACCTCAAAGGTGGTTATCGTATTGCTCTCATGATTCAGGGACATGATATGCCGATT
>CAVKIR010000168.1:3261-3958 GCA_963656395.1 Prevotella sp. CAG:279 | reverse complement strand
CGCTAATCGGAAGGATACAGATCTTCTCAAGAAGTCCGGTCTCGGTATCGACATGAAAAAGTCCAGCTGTATTGTCTCCCGCATTGGTACAGAGCAGCTTCGTATCGTCCCTGGAGAAACGCAGGGCACAGGCCGCACTGGTGGCTGAATGGTAATCATTCAGTGTGCATACCTGCTGGATCTCCTCGAAGACCGGATTCTTACCGCTTCCATCATACTTATATACGGTAATATAATTCTTCAGCTCGCTGATCACATAGGCAAACCTGCCGCTGCGGCTGAACTTGATGATCCGCGGTGCGGACTCCAGTTCGCAGAAAAGCAGGTCGAGAAGCTCGATCTTGCCGGTGCGGTGGTCAAATTTGTAAATCTTGATCTGATCGGTTCCCAGATCCACGGCGCAGAGATACTTGCCGTCCGGGGTCAGGTTCACACAGTTCACATGGGGACGGAAATTTCGTTCTGCCACGCTGCCGAGGCCCTTGTGAAAGACCTCATCCGTCATCTCACCGACCGTGCCGTCCTCATTCAGCCGCATGACCGTCACCTTTCCATCGTGCCAGCCTGCTACGAAGAGATAGCGGTCATCCTTGTCCGTAGACAGATAGCAGCCGCGCATGCCCTCGATGCTCGCGCAATTTAAGGGCACCAGATCCCCATCCGGCTGTACGGTAAAGGAGCGCACACCCTCATCGGC
>CAVKIR010000168.1:0-3241 GCA_963656395.1 Prevotella sp. CAG:279 | reverse complement strand
ACATCTTTATATAGGAAGGATTGTTGATGGGAATGACCTTGCGCTCCTTCATGGTACCATGTTCCACATCCAGATCAAACAGATGAATACCCACGCTGTTTCCATGGGTATAGGTTCCCACATAAGCTACGTATTTTTTCTTATCCATGGTTATGCCTCCCTGTGCCTAGCACTGCGCAAGATATGCCTTGAAAATGTCCAGTGTCTTCGAAAGCTCCTCCTCCGTCATTGCTCCCGACAGGAACATCGCCTCGAACTGGGACGGAGCAAGATAGATGCCGTTCTGCATCATATAGGAAAAATACTCCCCGAATTTCACTGTATCTGAGGTCTTCGCCTCTGCATAGTTGGTCACAGGCTGTTCCGTAAAGAAGATGCTGCCCAGCGAGCCGACATGATTCACGACCCAGGGCTTGCCTGCCGCCCGTACTGCTTCCTGCATGCCCTCGAAGAAGACATCTGCCTTGTAGTTCAGCTCTTCATAGAACTCCGGTGTCTCCTGCAGAATCCGAAGCTGCGCCAGTCCTGCTGCCATGGCCACAGGGTTGCCGCTTAGGGTGCCTGCCTGGTATACCGGACCGTTCGGTGCGATAAGCTTCATCACATCTTTTCTGCCGCCGTAAGCGCCTACCGGCATACCGCCGCCGATGATCTTGCCGAAGGTCGTCAGATCCGGCTCAATGTCGAAATAGCCCTGAGCTCCGGAGAGGCTCAGCCGAAAGCCGGTAATCACCTCGTCGAAAATCAGCAGACTGCTGTTCTCGTTGCAGAGTCTGCGAAGTCCGGTAAGAAAGCCCTTCTTCGGAGGCACTACACCCATATTGGCCGCCACCGGCTCCACGATAACGGCTGCCACCTGATCCTTGCACTCATCAAAGATAGCCTGTACGCTGTCCAGGTCATTGTATACAGCCGTGAGGGTATCCTGGGTACAGCCCGCCGGCACGCCTGCGCTGTCCGGGATGCCTGCGGTCATGACACCGGAACCGGCCTTAACCAGCATGGCATCACTGTGTCCGTGATAGCAGCCTGCGAATTTGATGATTTTATTGCGTCCGGTGAAGCCTCTGGCTGCGCGAATCGCGCTCATGACCGCCTCGGTTCCGGAATTGACCATACGCACCATCTCTACAGATGGTACGATGCTGCAAATGAGCTCTGCCATCTCCACCTCACGCTCGGTGGCCGCACCGAAGCTTAAGCCCTGCCGGCAGGCCTCCAGAACGTCCTCCAGTACCCGGGGATGGTTGTGTCCCAGAATCATCGGGCCCCAGGATCCCACAAAATCCAGATAGGTCCGACCGTCCACGTCCGTCATGTACGCACCCTTGGCCGATGCGATAAAGCGGGGTGTCTCACCGACGGAGCCAAAGGCCCGCACCGGGGAGTTGACACCGCCGGGGATATGTTCTATTGCCTCTGTAAATAATGTCTCTGATCTGCTCATCATCCGATTCTCCCTTCCTCCATAAAGCCTGCGATCTCTTTTGCAAAATAGGTCAGATACAGGTCCACGCCTGCCCGGTAAGCGCTGACTGCGGTCTCGCAGATAATCGAAGCCTCGTCGATATAGCCGAGAGACGCGCCCGCCTTGATCATGGCATACTCACCGCTGACACTGTAGGCTGCTACCGGAAGGACGATATTTTCCTTCACCTCGGCAATGACATCCAGATAACTCATGGCCGGTTTCACCATGATGATATCTGCGCCCTCTTCTACGTCCAGCAAAGCCTCCTTGATGCCCTCGCGTCGGTTATGATAATCCATCTGATAGGACTTACGGTCACCGAAGGCCGGGGCGCTGCCTGCCGCGTCGCGGAAGGGGCCGTAAAATGCGGAGGCATATTTCACCGCATAGGACATGATCGGGGTCTCCAGGTAACCGTTCGCATCCAGAGTGGAACGAATCGCCGCTACACGGCCGTCCATCATATCGGAAGGTGCTACCATATCCGCACCTGCCTGTACCTGGGACAGGGCGATTTTCGCCAGATAGTCCAGGGTCTTATCATTGTCTACATAGTCGCCGCGAAGAATACCGCAGTGTCCGTGGGACGTATACTCGCACATACATACATCGCCGATGCAGTAGAGATCCGGGAACTGCTTCTTTGCCTCCCGGAAGGCCTTCTGCACGATGCCGTTTTCATCGTAGGCGCCGCTGCCGCACGCGTCCTTGTGATCCGGAATGCCGAAGAACATGACGCTGCCCACACCCGCCTTTACCAGCTCCTCCAATGCATAGGGCAGCTGATCGATACTGTAGCGGTATTGACCCGGCATGGTCGGAATCTCTTCTTTGATACCGGTTCCCTCTTTTACAAACATCGGGTAGATCAGAGAACTTTTGTCCATTCTGGTCTCCCGTACCATTTTTCGTAGATTCGCACCGTTTCGGAGACGGCGCGGTCTGATGTTGCTATCCATATGATAAATCTCCTTTTTGCATCTTTCCCTTTTAGCAGTATAGCATATTCTTTTCCGATTGGATCATTCTTTTTTCAGAATTTCTCCAGGCACCTTCGAACTGCGTCCGTGGCCTCCCGGGCCAGCCGGTGGTTCGTACCGCCTGCCGTGATCCCCGCTGTGATGCCGCTGCCCTCGGCGATCCCCGGAAAATAGAAATCACACCGGGTGCGATCATCCGCGCAATTTACCGGGATCGACCGCTTCTTACAGGCCTCATAGACCGCCTCGTTGACCGCCTTGTCGTCCGCTGCCGACAGCACAAAGAGGCTGCCCTCCAGTAGTGCTTCTGTCTGTGAACTCCAGGCGGCCTGCTGCCAGGAAAGCACTCCTTCCCCGGCCCACGCTTGGATGGCTTCGGTGGCCTCCGGCGCAAGCACCGTAATCTGCGCGTCAAAGGACAGCAGGGTACGAATCCGCCGCTCTGCGATGTGGCCTGCTCCCACGACCACGATTTTTTTCTCTTCCAGATCCACAAACAATGGAAAATATCGACTCATAGTGTATCCTCCTGCTGTCCTGAATAGTTACCCGTATCATACCATATAACGACCTCTTTGTGAATAAAAAACGCTCTTTCCTACCCTCTCGTTTCGTGCTATAATCTGTCTGTATCAGACAGATTTTGATTAGGAGTTATGAGAATGGAAAAGAAAATCTTATTTGTAGATCTGGACGGCACCCTGCTGGACGATAACAAGGATATCACCCCGGAGAACCTGGAGGCCATTCAGGAGGCCACCCAAGCCGGACACGCGGTCGTAATCACCAC
>CAVKIR010000167.1:0-4389 GCA_963656395.1 Prevotella sp. CAG:279 | reverse complement strand
GCAGGGAATGAGCCCCACGGAGGCCAAGCTGGAAGCACGGATGCAGACGAATATGAAGGCGAAGCGTGAGATGGCGAAGAAGGCATTGAAGCTGATTGAACCGGGAAGTGCCATTTTCATGGATGCGGGAACCTCGAGCATCGCCCTGGCACAGACCCTGCCGGACATCGATTTGAATATCTTTACCACCGCACCGAACGTGGCCATCGAGCTTTCCAGACTGTCCGCACCGACGATTCATATGTGCTGCGGTACGCTGAACCGGCTGAATCAGGCCGTATCCGGACAGAGCACCCTGGAGATGCTGAGCGGTATCAACATTGCACTGGCCTTTATCGGAGTATCCGGTTATACAGACGAGGGCGGCTTCACCTGCGGCAAGGAAGATGAGATGCTGGTGAAGAAGCTGATGGTGGAACGGGCCGGGAAGAAGGCGATTCTGATGGACAGCTCCAAATGCGGCAGGATCCTGCCGTATACCTTCGGAAATGTGGAGGATGTGAATTATATCATTACCGACGGCGAGATCCCGGAGAGCTTAAAGGAACGGGCCGAAAAGGCCGGAACCGAGATTCTGTAAGCAATAAAATGAAACTATATAGGAAAGTATAATGGAGGGTAAAAACATGGCAGTAGGCGTATTGATGCCAAAAGCAGGAATCACCGTGGAGGAATGCGTGATTACGGAATGGCTGAAGAAGAAAGGCGATCACGTAAATGTAGGCGACATTCTCTTCACCTATGAGACAGACAAGGCGTCCTTCGAGTGCGAGTCTACAGCAGAGGGAGAGCTGCTGGAGATCTTTTACGAGGATGGAGACGAAGTACCGGTTCTGGTCAATGTCTGTGCAATCGGACAGCCGGGAGACGATATTTCCGGAATTAAGGAAGGCGGATCCGCACCGGCAGCGGAAGCGGCACCGGCGGCAGCGCCCGCACCGGCAGCAGCACCTGCACCGGCGGCAGCACCGGCAGGCGGTGCGCATATGGCACAGGGAGTCCTGATGCCGAAGGCGGGAATCACCGTAGAGGAATGTGTGATTACTGAATGGCTGAAGAAAGAAGGAGATCAGGTCAATGTAGGCGATGTTCTCTTTACATATGAGACAGATAAGGCATCCTTCGAGTGCGAGTCCACGGCAGCAGGAACCCTGCTTAAGATCTTCTACGGCGACGGCGATGAAGTACCCGTACTGGTAAATGTCTGCGCGGTAGGACAGCCGGGCGACAGCATCGAAGGCCTGAAGGAAGGCACCGCACCGGCGGCAGCACCCGCAGCAGCGGCACCTGCACCGGAAGCAGCGCCTGCACCGGCGGCAGCACCCGCTCCCGCAGCAGCGCCTGCAGCAAGCGGACCGGCGAACCCGGACGCAAAGGTATCTCCGAGAGCCAGAAAGGCAGCGGCAGAGCTTGGCGTAGACGCGTCGTCCGCTACCGGCACCGGCGCTCACGGAAGAGTGATGGAAGTCGATGTGAAGAACTATGCTGCAAGTGCACCGGCTGCACCTGCAGCTGCAGAAGCAGCAGCTCCTGCAGCAGCACCTGCTCCGAAGGCCGCACCTGCAGCGGATGACGCAGAGTATACCGATGTGAAGTTCTCCGGCGTCAGAAAGGCTACCGCAAAGGGCATGATGAAGTCCTTGAGCACCATGGCGCAGCTGACCCATTACCATTCCTTCGATGCGACCGCATTGCTGGCCTTAAGAAAGCAGATCAAGGCCAACGGCGAGTCCATGGGAATGCCGAACATCACCCTGAACGATATGGTACTCTTCGCAGTATCCCGTATCCTTCTGCATCATCCGGATCTGAATGCGACGATGCCCGAGGAGAACATGCTCCGTCAGTATCATCACGTACATCTGGGCATGGCGGTAGACACCCCGAAGGGATTGTTCGTACCGACCATCTTCAACGCAGACCAGATGAGTCTGGCCGAGATCAGCGTGGAAGCGAAGCGTCTTGCGAAGCTTTGCCAGGAAGGTAAGGCGACACCGGATATGCTTGCCGGCGCGACCTTTACCGTATCCAACGTAGGTTCCTTAGGTGTGGAGATGTTCACCCCGATTGTAAATCCGCCGCAGGTAGGTATCCTGGGCGTATGCGGAACCACCACCCGCATCAAGGAAGTGGGCGGAGAAATCAAGCCGTATCAGGCCATGGGACTTTGCCTGACCTACGACCACAGAGCCATCGACGGCTCCCCGGCATCCCGCTTTGTAAAAGAGCTTTGCGGAGCGCTTGAGAACTTCTCACTTCTGATGATGAAATAAAAAGCCAACCAACTTTCAAGCCGGGGGTGGAACCAACCACCGCCCTCGGCTACTGCCATCAAGAAAGAGTACTATAAAATTTAAAAATAAAAAGGAGAAAAATCATGCCAAAGTCATTGTACGTAGATCCGGACAAAATGCGTGCGGAAGGAAAAATCACCTTTAAAGACATCCCGATTAATGTATACAAGAAGACCGTAAAGGAAGAGGTAGAGGAAGGCAACTACACCAAGGAAGACTTGCTTCGTATCTACCGTGATATGAGCATCTGCCGCGAGTTCGAGGATATGCTGAACCAGATCAAGACCCAGGCGAAGTACGCCGACGTCGAGACCACATATCCGGGACCGGCGCATCTGTCTCTGGGACAGGAGGCAGCCGCAGTCGGCGAGGCTTATCTGCTGGGAAAAGAGGACTTCACCTTCGGAAGCCACAGAAGCCACAGCGAGATTCTGGCAAAGGGACTTTCCTGTATCCAGAAGCTGTCGGATAAAGAGCTGATGGACACCATGGAGAACTTCTTCGACGGCAAGACCCTGAAGGCTATCCAGACTGTAAGCAAGGCAGAGGGAGACGTAAAAGAGCTGGCCATCGAGTTTCTGGTATACGGCGCTCTGGCAGAGCTGTTCGCCCGTGAAAATGGTTTCCACAAGGGACTGGGCGGATCCATGCATGCATTCTTCCTGCCCTTCGGTATCTATCCGAACAACGCGCTGGTAGGCGGCTCCGCTACCATTGCTACCGGTGCATCTCTGTTCAAGAAATGCAACGATCAGGATGGCGTAGTCGTAGCGAACCTGGGCGATGGCTCCATGGGACGCGGCCCCGTATGGGAGGCACTTTCCTTTGCCACCATGGATCAGTACCGTACACTGTGGGAAGAGGGAAGAAAGGGCGGCCTGCCGCTGATCTTCAACATCAACAATAACTCCTACGGCATGGGCGGCCAGACCTGCGGCGAGACCATGGGTTACGGTGAGCTGGCGCGTATGGGCGCAGGCGTGACCGAGAGCCAGCTACATGCAGAGCGTGTAGACGGATACAATCCGCTGGCAGTCATCGACGCATACAGAAGAAAGCTTCCGCTGGTAAAGAGCGGCGAAGGTCCGGTATTCCTGGATGTGGTTACCTACCGTCTGCTCGGACATTCTACCTCCGACCAGAACGCATACCGTACCAAGGAGGAGATCGAGGCCTGGAAGGCACAGGATCCGATTATCACCTTCCGCAAGGCGATCGTAGACGCAGGCATCGCAGAGGACAGCGAGTTCGATGCGATCTGGGCAAAGACCAAGGAGAGAATGGCGCGTATCTGCCGCCTTGCAGCAGACAAAGAGGCTTCTCCGTATCTGGACTTCGATAAGGATCCGGCTATCGTAGAGCGTCTGATGCTGAACAACGGCCATCAGCGCAGCATGGATACCACCAGAGAGCCTTCTGTGATGGGACCGAAGGAAAACTGCAAGCGTTATAACGATATCCAGAAGAAGATTCGTACACACTACATCGACGGAACCGAAGTAAGCTCCATGAAGCGTTACAATATCCGCGACGCTATCTTCGAGCCGATGTTCAACAAATATTATGAAGATCCGACACTCATCGCTTACGGCGAGGATGTGCGTGACTGGGGCGGCGCATTTGCTGTATACAGAGGATTTACCGATGTGATTCCCTACTCCAGACTGTTCAACTCTCCGATTTCTGAGTCCGCCATCGTAGGTACCGGCGTAGGCTACACCATGTGCGGCGGCCGCGCGGTCATCGAGCTGATGTACGGCGACTTCATCGGATGCTGCGGTGATGAGATCTTCAACCAGATGGCAAAATGGCAGGCCATGAGTGCCGGAATCCTGAAGATGCCGCTGATCCTTCGTGTATCCGTAGGCTCCAAGTACGGCGCGCAGCATTCTCAGGACTGGACCGCTATGTGCGCTCATGTACCGGGTCTGAAGGTATGCTTCCCGGCTACCCCGTATGAGGCTAAGGGTCTGATGCAGGCAGCTCTGAACGGAACCGATCCGGTCGTATTCTTTGAAAGCCAGAGAATCTACGATGTAGGAGAGAAGTTCCATGAGGGCGGCGTTCCGAAGGAAGAGTACGAGATCACCATGGG
>CAVKIR010000166.1:0-4398 GCA_963656395.1 Prevotella sp. CAG:279 | reverse complement strand
ATGCCATCAAGATGGGCGGACACCCGGCCAAGTCTACCGCAGAGAATGTAGCCAATATCAAGCGGCAGATCAACCAGATCGCAGCACTCTACGACTGGGATATGGAAGTGAATACGACCGACCCGAAGTTCTACAAGTGGACCCAGTGGATCTTTGTGCAGATGTTCAAGAAGGGTCTGGCCTATGAGAAGGAATTCCCCATCAACTGGTGCCCGTCCTGCAAGACCGGCCTGGCCAATGAGGAAGTTGTCAACGGCTGCTGTGAGCGCTGCGGCACCCCGGTTACGAAGAAGAACCTGCGTCAGTGGATGCTGAAGATCACGGCCTATGCAGATCGCCTTTTAAATGACCTGGATAAGCTGGATTGGCCGGAGAAGGTGAAGAAGATGCAGACCGACTGGATCGGCAAGTCCTACGGCGCAGAGGTAGACTTCAAGGTAGAGGGAAGCGACGAGACCATCACGGTCTATACGACCCGTCCGGATACCCTGCACGGTGCGACCTTCATGGTACTGGCTCCGGAGCATGCGCTGGCTTCCAAGCTGGCTACCGACGAGACCAGAGCCGCGGTGGAGGAGTATATCTTTAAGTCCTCGATGCGTTCCAATGTAGACCGCGTACAGGATAAGGAGAAGACCGGCGTCTTTACCGGAAGCTATGCCATCAACCCCATCAACGGAGCAAAGGTGCCGATCTGGCTTTCCGATTATGTACTGGCGGATTATGGTACCGGCGCCATCATGTGCGTACCGGCGCATGACGACCGTGACTTTGAGTTTGCGAAGAAATTCAACATTCCGATCATCCAGGTTATCGCCAAGGATGGCAAGGAGATCGAAGATATGACCGAGGCTTATACCGAGGCCAGCGGCACCATGATCAATTCCGGTGAGTGGAACGGCATGGAGTCCTCAGTCCTGAAAAAGGAAGCCCCCCTCATCATTGAGAAGATGGGCGTCGGCAAGAAGACGGTCAACTACAAGCTGCGTGACTGGGTATTCTCCCGCCAGCGTTACTGGGGCGAGCCGATCCCGATCATTCACTGCCCGAAGTGCGGCAATGTCCCGGTTCCGGAGGAACAGCTTCCGCTGGAGCTGCCGGAGGTAGAGAGCTATCAGCCGACCGGTACCGGAGAGTCTCCGCTGGCAGCCATCGACGAGTGGGTCAATACCACCTGCCCGTGCTGCGGTGCACCGGCGAAGCGGGAGACCAATACCATGCCTCAGTGGGCAGGCTCCTCCTGGTACTTCCTGCGTTACGTGGACAACCACAACGACGAGGAGCTGGTAAGCAAGGAGAAGGCGGACAAGTATCTGCCGGTGGATATGTACATCGGCGGTGTAGAGCATGCGGTGCTGCATCTGCTGTATTCCCGTTTCTATACCAAGTTCCTGCATGATATCGGCGTCGTAGATTTTGACGAGCCGTTCACGAAGCTGTTCAACCAGGGTATGATCACCGGTAAGAACGGCATCAAAATGAGTAAGTCCAAGGGAAATGTGGTTTCCCCGGATGACCTGATCCGCGACTACGGCTGCGATGCCCTGCGTATGTATGAGATGTTCGTTGGACCGCCCGAGCTGGATGCGGAGTGGGACGACAGAGGCATCGACGGCGTATCCCGTTTCCTGAAGCGCTTCTGGAATCTGGTGCTGGACAACAAGGACAAGAAAACCCCGGAGACCCAGGAGAGCCTGAAGCTGCGTCACAAGATGGTCTATGACATTACGACCCGTCTGAACAGCTTCAGCCTGAATACGGTCATCTCAGGCTTCATGGAGTACAACAACAAGCTCATCGATCTGGCGAAGCGACAGGACGGCATGGATAAGGAAACCCTGGAGACAGCCGTTACCCTGATCGCGCCCTTTGCTCCGCATATCGCAGAGGAGCTCTGGGAACAGCTGGGTCACAGCGAGACCGTCTTCGGACACGGCTGGCCGGATGCAGATGAGGAGGCCATGAAGGACGATGAGATCGAGATTGCCGTACAGGTCAATGGCAAGACCCGCGGAACGGTCACCATCTCCAGCAGTGCAGCCAAGGAAGATGCCATCGCTGCCGGTAAGGAAGTCGTGGCAGACTGGCTGAAGGGCACCATCGTAAAAGAGATCTATGTGCCCGGAAGAATCATCAATATCGTGGTAAAACCGTAATGGATGAGCAAAGGCACAACGAAACACAGATAGAAAAAATAGAAGAAGAGCTGCGGGAGATCGTCCCGCAGCTGGAAGATCGGTTCCGGATCACCATCTGGAACCGATTAGTCGTTCTGGTTAAATGGCTGGTTTTTGCTGCCCTGACGGGTGTAGCCCTGGGACTGGTGGGAACGGCCTTCGGGAAGGGCGTCGCCCTGACTACGGCCTTCCGGATGAGCCATCCCTGGATCCTGTACGGCCTGCCTCTGGCGGGTGTCCTGATTGTCTGGATGTATACCTGGGAGCGGAAAGCGGAGAAAAGCAGTACCAATATGGTTCTGGATGCCATCCATGCCGAGAGGGAGATTCCCCTGAAGACAGCCCCGCTGATCTTCATTTCCACGATTCTGACGCATCTGTTCGGCGGCTCTGCCGGCCGGGAGGGAGCAGCCCTGCAGCTGGGCGGCAGCATCGGGAATTTTCTCGGGAAAGGGCTGCGCATCGATGAAAACGACCGCCGGGTCATGATTATGGCCGGCATGAGTGCAGCCTTTGCCGCACTGTTCGGTACGCCCATGGCAGCGACTGTGTTCTCTATGGAGGTCGTCAGCGTCGGTATTATGCACTATGCGGCTTTGGTGCCCTGTGTGGTGGCCTCCTACATCGCCTATGGAGTGGCCTGTCACTTTGGTTTAACCGGAGAGCGCTTCGAACTAGGAGCCCTTCCGGATTTCAACATCCCGAACGCCGGGAAAATCCTGTTTCTGGGACTGTGCTGCGCCGCAGTCAGCATTCTCTTCTGCGTCGTCCTGCATAAGACGGAAGAACTTTTCGCCGAGAAAATCAAACATGCCTTTCTGAGGCCCGTGGTATCCGGTCTTCTGATCATCGCCCTGACGATGCTTTTTGGCACCACCGATTATCTGGGAACCGGTATGCAGGTGGTGGAACGGGCTGTAACAGAGCAAGAGGTCGTCTGGTACGCCTTTCTTCTGAAAATGGTATTTACCGCCATTACCTTATCGGGCGGCTTCAAGGGCGGCGAGATTGTGCCAACCTTTTTCGTCGGAGCCTGCTTTGGCTGTCTCATGGGTCAGCTCCTGCACATCTCCCCATCACTGGCTGCAGCCTGCGGTATGGCGGCCGTCTTCTGCGGTGTCACGAACAGCCCGATTTCCTCCCTGCTGATCAGCCTGGAGATGTTCGGCTTCGAGGGAGCACCCTTTTACTTTATCGCCATCGCCATCAGCTACATGCAGTCCGGCTATTATGGCCTCTATCGCAGCCAGAAGATTATGTATTCAAAGGTAAAGACACAGTTTATCAACCGCAATGCAAAAGAATAATATAGAAAGGAAGGATTACTATGCCAGCAACCTATGCACATTATAAATTCGGGAAAAAGGTCTATCGGGCCCTGCCCGGCGAGCTTCGGGAAATGATAAAGGAAAACAAGGCGGCGTATCTTCTGGGCCTTCACGGACCGGATCTCTTATTTTATTACAAGCCCTACAGTAAAAACCGCATCAACCAGCTGGGCGTAAAGATGCACAGGCAGACAGCGCTTTCCTTCTTCGAGAAGGCCAGGAAGCAGTATCAGAAGCGGCCGAATTATGTCCTGCTTTCTTATCTCTGCGGTTTTCTGTGTCATTTTATGCTGGACAGCGAATGCCACCCCTATATCAGTCGCTATATGGAAGAACGAGGACTGGGGCATCTGGAGATCGAGACCGATTTTGACCGGGAATTGATGGTCGAGGACGGAAAGAATCCGCTGACGCATCATTGTACCCGTCATCTGATCCGGGATCTGGATACGGAGGAGGCCATCGCTTCGGTGCTGGAGGACGTGACGGCGGATCAGATCGATGCCTGCATTCTGGGCTTTAAAAAGACCATTCGTCTCTTTCAGTGCCCGCAGCAGGCCAAGGCGAAGTTCCTCCGCAGCTTCTTTACGATAATCGGTCAGAAAAAGGGCCTGGGCGGTCTCATTATGGATGGACAGGTAAATCTGGAATGCGTGGAAAGCGGGATGTCGCTGGAGCGTCTGTTGAATCAGGCCGTAGAACCGACGGTGGCAGAAATTGTGGACTATGTCCGGTCCATCGGCAGCGACAGGGAACTCAGTGAACGACTGAACCGGGATTTCGAGTAAGACCATAGCGGAGAGATGGAATGAAGAAGACGACAAAACTGGAACGTAACTGGATCCTTTATGATGTAGGCAATTCCGCCTTTGTCATGCTGGCATCTACGATCA
>CAVKIR010000165.1:0-4406 GCA_963656395.1 Prevotella sp. CAG:279 | reverse complement strand
GGAGGGTATCGTAGACGGCTTCACAGGCAAGATTTACATCGAGCCGGATGAGGTGACCGCAGCCGTGATGGCAGAGAAGAAGAAGCGCGAGGAAGAAAGAAAGCTTCTGCTTCAGAGCCTGAAGGGTCTGCCGACCGTAACCAAGAGCGGCAAGCATATCCATCTGTATTCGAATATCGGAAGCGAGGAGGATGTAGATGCGGTACTGGAGAATGACTCCGAGGGTATCGGCCTCTTCCGCAGCGAGTTTCTGTATCTGGGTCGAGATACTTATCCGACCGAGGAGGAGCAGTTCAAGGTATACAAGAATGTCATCTCCAAGATGAACGGCAAGAAGGTTATCATCCGTACTCTGGACATCGGAGCAGACAAGCAGGCGGATTATTTCCAGATTCCGAAGGAAGAGAACCCGGCGATGGGCTTCCGTGCGATCCGTATCTGTCTGCACAGACCGGAGGTATTTAAGACCCAGCTGCGTGCCATTTACCGCGCCAGCGCCTACGGCACCGCTTCCATCATGTTCCCGATGATTATCTCGGTAGCAGAGGTAAAGAAGATCAAGGGTATCGTAGAGGAAGTAAAGGAAGAGCTGCGTCAGGCAGATATCCCCTTCGGTGATGTAGAGCTGGGTATCATGGTGGAGACACCGGCGGCTGTTATGATCGCAGATATGCTGGCTCCGGAGGTAGACTTCTTCAGCATCGGAACCAATGACCTGACCCAGTATACGCTGGCCATCGACCGTCAGAATCAGTCCCTGGATGATATCTACGATCCGCATCACGAGGCAGTGCTTCGTATGATTCAGAGAACCATCGAGTGCGCGCATGCCCACGGTGCATGGTGCGGCATCTGCGGAGAGCTGGGAGCAGACATGGAGCTGACACGCCGCTTTATCCAGATGGGTATCGACGAGCTGTCCGTATCTCCGGTATTTACCCTGGAGCTGCGCAAGAAGATCCGCGAGACAGAATAGTCTGCGGCGGACAAGCGAAAAGGATAGTCGGCCGGAGGCAGTCCGGTTTACCGCTATAAATATATCTAATAAAAAGGAGAACCTACGATGAAAGAGTTCAAGTATGTAGTACAGGATGAGCTGGGACTTCACGCAAGACCGGCAGGACTTCTGGTAAAGGAAGCAGCAAAGTATAAGAGTGCCATCACACTGGACAGCGGTGTAAAGAAGGCAGATGCAAAGCGTATCATGGCTGTAATGTCCATGGGCGTAAAGCAGGGCGTAGAGGTTACCGTTACCGTAGACGGCGAGGATGAGGATGCAGCCTTCGATGCAATCAAGACCTTCTTCGAGACCAATCTGTAAGTTGTAGAATTAAGAAGAATGTAGATTCAAGGCGGTACAGTCTGAACAGACTGTACCGCCTTTTTTAACCCATCAATCTTTCCACATCATTACATTTTCTGGAAAAGTATTGCGGAAATCCCTGAAGGGTGCTATGCTAAACTAGAGTGCGTGTATCTATTAAGTAGCGTTACAACGGAGAAACAGAATGAAATTTATCATAGATCTGATGGTGGGCTTAGGCGATCACTTCCTTCTGATTCTGGTCGGCTGCCTGGAGGCAGCCGTGGCAGCCGTGTATGCAGGAAAGGTGCTGGGAAGAAATGCGAAGCTTCAGCGCAGAAGGCAAAGAGAAGAGAGTGCAGAGACCACGTTTTTGACAGAATTTGACAAGAAGACCGACGAATGCTGCATCGTCCTGGAACGAAAAGAAAAGCTCCCGGTCTATGCCTCCGGGAATCTGGAAAGTCTGACAGGCCTGACACTTCGGGATCTGCAGCAGGATCTGGAGTGTCTGGGCAGAAAGTCCATGGAGCCGGGCAAAAGCACCGTATACTGGAAAAAATATCTGGCGTGGGACGGCGCCGGCCGATTCGAATGCGAGATTCCGATGCAGGATGGCCGTACATTGGCGATTTTCGCAGAGCGTGACGGTGCCTGTGCCTGTGACCTGATTACCCTTCGGGATGTGACGGGATACCGGCAGCAGATCGAGGACTATAGGAAGCGCCTCACGGACGTCGAGGAAGCAAGCCAGTCAAAGACGACCTTTCTCTCCCGGATGTCCCATGAGATCCGTACACCGATGAACGGTATCATCGGTATGCTGACGCTGGCGGAGGGAAAGCTTGCCCCCGGGGATCCGGCGCGGGAGTATCTTACAAAGGCAAACGAGCTGTCGGATCACCTGCTCTCCCTGATCAATGATATTCTGGATATGTCCCGTATCGAGGCGGGCAAGGTGGAGCTGGAGGAGAAAGCCTTCAGCCTGCGCGCGCTTGGTCAGAAGCTCTACGATATGTTCGCGAAAAACCTGGAAAGTCGTGGCATTCAGTACGCTGTGAACTTCGAGGAGATCACGGTGGATTATGTCTTAGGCGATGAGCTGCGTCTGAGCCAGGTTATCATTAATTTCCTTTCCAATGCAGTGAAATTTACAGAAAAAGGCGAGATCACCGTCACATTCCGGCAGATGATGGAAAAGGACGGAGTCGCTGACATGATGATTCGGGTCCACGATACCGGTAAGGGCATGGAGGCCGAGTTCATCAACCGTATCTTCCGTCCCTTCGAGCAGGAGAGCCTCGAGATCTCCCATACCTACGGCGGCACAGGCCTGGGCATGGCTATCACGGATTCCCTGGTTCGGATCATGGGCGGTGAGATCGTGGTGGAGAGCATTCCGGGCAAGGGCTCGGATTTCTCCGTATTCCTGCATCTGCCTGTGGCAGAGGAGGCGAAGAAGGAAGAGGAGTGTCGGCCGGTGGGCAGCTTGACAGAGGCGAAGACCGACGCATCGAATGCCTTCCGGAACCGCCGGATTCTGATGGCCGAGGACAACGAGCTGAATGCCATGATTGCGAAGGAGATCCTGGAGTCGATGGGCGCGTCCGTGGATGTGGCGGACAATGGCCGAATGGCGGTTGAGCTTTTTATGGCGCATCCGGAGAATCACTACGATTTTATCCTGATGGATGTGCAGATGCCGGTGATGGATGGAAGAGAAGCCTGTCGCACCATCCGGGCTCTGGACAGACCGGATGCGGGAAGCATCCTGATCTTCGGTCTGTCGGCGGATGCCTTCGTGGAGGACGAGCGGCTGTCGCTGGAAAGCGGTATGAACGGCCACTATGCGAAGCCGGTGGATTACGAGGCACTGCGCGAGAATGTTGGAAAATATTTACAAGAAAGTCAAGGTAGATAGATGAAACAAAAGAGGATCAAAAAAGCAGTCTTTACGGCAGCTGCAGTGGCTGCGCTGACCGGGGGAAGCGTGGCTTTCGCGGTTGCCTACCGAAGCGGCTATGCCTTCGATCCAACAGGGAAGAAGCAGGAGCTTCAGGCGAACCAGGTGGTATTTCCGGGAGATGAGAGCATGACCGGAGATGCGAACCGAGAGAACAGCGGGGAGAGTGAGCTCTGGGAGAAGGAGGAGAATTCTTCCGACAAGGATCGTCCGCAGGAGGACGGTAATACAGGCTATCTCTTTGAAAATAAGAATCTATTGCTGCCGGAGAGTACGGATACCCTGACTTTTACAGATCAGGAAAACCAGACACCTCTGGTGCCGGATCTGAAAGGCGGCAATCATACCGTCTATGATATCGTAGAAGATACATCAACTGCAGATCTGGTCATTGCAAAGAAGGGAGAGGAAAGCCATAGAACCGACGAGGTGACGGTGTCGGGAAGCGGGGAGAAGGACAGCATTTCGGAATCCGTTACGGAGACAGAACAGAAGACAGAGCCGGATACGGTACCAAAGCCTACTCCGATTCCGACACAGCCGGATACGTCCTCTGAGGAGAAGCCGGACGCGTCGCCTGCCGATTCGATCAAGGATATCCTGCCGGCGAATAAGAACCAAACCATCTTTTTCCCGGACAGCACGGAATATACAGAAGAGAATGTTAAAAATGCAACGATTGAATACATCGTGATTGAGGGAGATGAATTCGGAGATTACCAGCTCTATAAGGGACAGAGGGTGTCGCAGACAGAACTCTTTTATGTCCTGACGACCTATGTCATGGACAGCGAAGGAAAGGTCTATCTATGGAATAAGAATGCCCTGAATCAGTATATCCGCATCGATGGCGTATCCTTTGATGGAGGAGCAAGCTACCTTACAGACTTCCCGGTAAAGATCCCGGAGGATCTGGAGGAGGGAGAGATGCAGATCCGGGTCGGCTACCGCCTGAGCCTGGATAGCGAGGACTGGACCGAGGAGGAGGTACTTTACCATGCGGCTGACAGCCGGATCTACCTGCTTTCGCAGAAGAGAGATGCGCAGAGCGACAGCATCGACGAGACAGCCGTTCTCAATCCGGACGGTATGAACCAGTGCCTGGCAGCAGGCTCGACCTTCAATCTTCTTACCTGGCTG
>CAVKIR010000164.1:0-4447 GCA_963656395.1 Prevotella sp. CAG:279 | reverse complement strand
AGTATATAGTAGAAGAAATTACCAAAAACAATGCGGGAGGCCTGACCAGCTCTTTCTTTTATAAGAAACCGGATTCTGTAAGCACAAAGATCTTCGGCGGTCCGGTCTGGGATTTCGACAAGGGCTTCGGTCGGGTGGAAAATTTCAATCAGAATGCGACGGGACTTTCGTATCTGACGCTCCACGACGGGAAGAGTACCCTGTGGTTCTATTATCTCTCCAAGCAGCCGGAATTTATGGAAATGGTCCGCAAGGAGTACGCAGAGAAATTTTCTGCTTATCTGGGCGAGATGGCGGAGGAGAAGATAGAAGCCTATACGGAAAGCTTCGAGGCCTCCGCGAAGCTGGACAGCGTCCGGTTTGCCCATATTTATGAGGAATATCACGAACAGCAGCAGACTTATCAGGAGCGGGGCGCGTATATCCGACAGTTTATCACGGAGCGAAAAGCATTTCTGGACGCCGTCTGGATACAGGGGGTTGAGACCTGTGAGATTCGCTTTGAAAATGAGGCAGGACGCCTGATTTATGTGGAGGCTGTGGAGAAAGGCCGGACGCCGGGACGGCTTCCGGGTGTGGCAGAGCGCGGTGAGCCGGATGTGGATCGCTGGGTGCTCAAGGGGACGGATGAGAGTCTCACGGAGAATACGCCGGTTCTGGAGGACATGACAGTCGTGGGAATCTGGGATAAATAAAAGTCATAAAAATACACAGAGAACTACAGAACAGGAAGGAAACGAACACCTTGTATAACTTATATGAAAAAATAAAAAACGGAGAAGACGTGAGGCAGAGCCTCTCTATCCTGCGCGGCCTTCTGCGGGACAAAAAAGAAGGCCCTGGGGCAGGTCTGTGGCTGGACGAACAGTTTGAGAAGGAACCGGAATTCTGGCTCTCCCTCTTAGAATCCGAGGATCCGAAGATCCGGAAAAATGCAGCCCTCGTGCTGGGCCTCTTAGGCCGCGATGAATGCCGTGATGCACTTTTGAAGGCGTACGAAAAAGAAGAACAGCGGTTCGTAAAAAGTGCTTATCTTCTGGCGCTGCAGGGCTGTGACTGTGAGGCACAGCTGCCCTTCTTAAAAGAGCGCAGACGGCTCCTTCTCGGTGAAAAGCGGACGAAAGAGAACGAAAAGCACCTGCGGGAGGAACTGGAAGCCTTAAATGGCCTCATTTCCGAATACGAGACCGCAGGAAAGCGCCGCTTCATCGGCCTGAAGGAGCCCTCCGAGGTCATCCTGACCACCTGGAAGGGATACCGGGAGCTGACAGCCGGACAGATTACCCATGGGGAGGTTACCCTGATGGGATCCGGCATGCGGGTAAAGGACGCAGACTTAAGGGAGCTTTTGGCCATCCGTACCTGGAGAGAGCTGCTTTTTTGCCTGAATATCGATGAAGTCTCCCGGGAACATGCGGCAAAGGAGCTGGCAGGCTCTAACCTGCGGGGGCTCCTGAAGCGCTATTATGAGGGCGGTGCTCCCTGGCAGTTTCGTATCGAGTGCCGGAGCAAAATGACGCTGGAGGAGCGAAGCCGCTTTACCAAAAAGCTGGCAGACGGCCTGATGCTGGAGACCGGTGGAACTTTGCTTAATGACACCTCCGACTACGAGGTCGAGCTTCGGCTGATCGAGAAGAAATCCGGCGGCTTTCTGCCCCTTTTGAAGCTCTCCGGTCTCCCGGATCGCCGCTTCTCTTATCGGAAGCAAAGCACAGCAGCCTCCATGCAGCCGGCTCTGGCTGCGATGCTGGCAGAGCTGTCCAGACCCTATCTGAAGGAGCATGCGAGGGTTCTCGACCCCTTCTGCGGAGCGGGCACCCTGCTCATGGAGCGAAATTATGCCGTCCATGCCGATACCCTCTACGGTGTCGATGTCTTCGGCCCGGCCATCCGGGCTGCCCGGGAAAATGCTGCGGCAGCCGGCGTGCCGGTTCATTATATACAAAAAGACATGCGGGACTTCAGCCATGAGTACAAGTTCGATGAGATCCTCACCGATATGCCGGGCGAGGGAAAGACCCGCAGTGCCCATGACGTAGACTGCCTGTATCGCGCCCTCTTTGAGCGTGCCGCGGAGCTGCTGCATCCGGACGCTTATCTCTTTGTATACACCCATGACCGCGGTTATGCGAAGCGCTGGATCCGGGAGATAAAGGGTATGAAGCTGGAGAAGGAATGGCGCATCAGTGAGAAAGAGGATACCTGGTATCTGGTGGTGCATTATGAAGAATAGCTGGGAAATTATGGGAAACGCAGTGAGAATCCCGGTGCTGGTATTTCTTTGTATACTGGGACTGCTGGCAGGCTGCGGCCGACATTCTGCGGAAACAGTGGAAGAATTTTCTTCCGCGCAGACAGAAGCAGAATCCGCAGCTTCCGGGGAGTCCTTGCGGATCGGTCTCGTTCTGACCAGCCGGGATGACCCGGAAAATGAAGCGGTACAGGAAGCCTTTCAGACCCTGGAGGAGAATCTGGGCGCAGAAATCAGCGTCAAGACTCCGGACGTATCCGCCAAAGAGGCAGACGAAGCCAGAACTCTGGCCTATCATACATTTGTGCTTTGTGATGTGAATCCCATCGAATACCAGATGCTGGCCGTGGATGAACTGATCGCGGAGGATGCAGACATCATCGCTATCCATGCAAATCATAAGGAAGCACTGGAGAGTGTCTTAGCAGCTGCACGAAAGGTCGGCGTCCGTGTGATTGCCTTTGAAGAGCCGGTGACAGATGCAAGCTTCGATATCTATACAGATACCGCAGAAGAAGCGGTGGATGCGATTAAAGAGACAGAGGAGTAAGTGATGAGTATTTTAAATGTAGAGCACCTGACCCACGGCTTTGGTGACCGGGCTATATTCTCGGATGTGTCCTTCCGGCTCCTGAAGGGAGAACACATCGGTCTGGTGGGAGCCAACGGTGAGGGAAAGTCCACCTTTATGAGCATCGTAACCGGCAGGCTGATGCCGGACGAGGGAAAGGTAGAGTGGGCGAAAAATGTCCATGCGGGCTATCTCGATCAGCATGCGGTGCTGGAAAAGGGCATGACCATCGGTCAGGTACTGAAATCCGCCTTCGATCCGCTTTTGAAAAAGGAAGAGCGGATGAACGAGATCTGCGATCGGCTGGGCGAGGCCGGGGACGATATGGACGCCCTGATGGAGGAGCTGGGAACCATTCAGGATGAGCTGACCCTCCATGATTTTTATACTATTGATGCAAAGGTGGAAGAGGTAGCTCGGGCGCTGGGTCTACTGGAACTGGGGCTTGACCGGGATGTGACGGACTTAAGCGGCGGTCAGAGAACGAAGGTGCTGCTGGCAAAGCTTTTGCTGGAGAAGCCGGACATTCTGCTTTTGGATGAGCCGACCAACTATCTGGACGAGGAGCATATCGGCTGGCTGAAGCGCTATCTTCTGGATTATGAAAATGCGTTTATTCTGATATCCCATGACGTACCCTTTCTCAACGAAGTGGTCAACATCATTTACCATATGGAAAATCAGGAGCTGAACCGCTATGTGGGCGATTACGACCATTTCCAGGAGGTCTATGCGGTGAAAAAGGCTCAGTTAGAGGCCGCTTACCGTCGACAGCAGCAGGAAATCAGCGAGCTGAAGGAGTTCGTGGCCCGGAACAAGGCTCGGGTTTCCACCCGAAATATGGCCATGTCCCGCCAGAAAAAGCTGGACAAAATGGATGTCATCGAGCTGGCAGCCGAGAAGCCGAAGCCGGAATTTCATTTTCGCTACGGGCGCACGCCGGGCAAGATGCTCTTCGAAACCCGGGATCTGGTTATCGGCTACACGGAGCCCTTGTCCAGACAGCTGAATTTCAGTATGGAGCGCGGCCAGAAAATTGCGCTGGTGGGCACCAACGGCATCGGCAAAACCACGCTTTTAAAGAGCATCCTGGGACTCATTCCCTCCCTGTCCGGCAGCTGCGAGCTGGGTGAGAATCTGCAGCTCGGTTATTTCGAACAGGAGGTAAAGGGCGATAACAAAACTACCTGCATCGACGAGATATGGAATGAATTTCCTTCCTATAATCAGCAGGAGATCCGCGCGGCTCTGGCCAAATGCGGCCTGACCACCAAGCACATCGAAAGCCAGATCCGCGTCTTAAGCGGCGGCGAGCAGGCCAAGGTTCGCCTTTGCAAGCTCATCAACCGCGACACGAACTTCCTTCTCCTGGACGAGCCCACGAACCATCTGGATGTGGATGCTAAGGATGAGCTGAAGCGGGCGCTGAAGGAGTATAAGGGAAGTATCCTTCTCATCTGCCACGAACCGGAGTTCTATCAGGATGTAGTCGGGGAGGTCTGGGATATGAGCAGGTGGACGACGAAGTTTTAACCCTCACGTAACGCAAGTTTTGCGTGTTTTTTGATCTAATAATGGTTCGGGTGTCAAAACACCCGAACTTTTGGTTACACGAATTGTTCCGT
>CAVKIR010000163.1:0-4462 GCA_963656395.1 Prevotella sp. CAG:279 | reverse complement strand
GGAGCCGATTCTCATGGATTTTGCATTCGTAACTGTGAAGGTACTGAACAGTTACGATTCGATTAGAAATTGTGAAAGGGGAATATTAGAAAAATGGCAGGAACAGATATCGGAATTGACCTGGGTACAGCCAGTATCCTTGTATACATAAATGGAAAGGGCGTCGTCTTAAAGGAGCCGTCCGTAGTAGCATTTGACCGCGACACGAATAAGATTCGCGCCATCGGCGAGGAGGCCCGTCTGATGCTGGGAAGAACCCCCGGCAATATCGTGGCGGTTCGTCCGCTGCGTCAGGGCGTTATCTCTGATTATACCGTAACTGAGAAGATGCTGAAGTACTTCATCCAGAAGGCTACCGGCAAGAGAAGCTTCCGGAGACCGCGTATCGCTGTGTGCGTACCCAGCGGCGTTACAGAAGTAGAGAAGAAGGCAGTAGAGGACGCTACCTATCAGGCAGGCGCCCGTGAGGTTATGATCATCGAGGAGCCCATTGCGGCAGCCATCGGAGCCGGCATCGACATTTCCCGTCCCTGCGGCAATATGATCGTAGATATCGGAGGCGGTACCAGCGACATCGCTGTTATCTCCCTGGGCGGCGCGGTAGTCAGCACCTCCGTGAAGATAGCGGGAGACGACTTCGACGAGGCCATCGTCCGCTATATGCGTAAGAAGCACAATCTTCTGATCGGTGAGCGCACCGCAGAGGATATCAAGATCAAGGTCGGTACGTGCTATCCCCGCGCAGAGGTGGATCGCATGAGCGTCCGCGGCCGGAACCTGGTGACAGGTCTGCCGAAGTCCGTAGAGGTGACTTCCGAGGACTGTGAGGAGGCACTTCGTGAGTCTACTATGCAGATCGTAGAGGCTGTCCACAGCGTGCTGGAGAAGACTCCGCCCGAGCTGGCAGCAGATATCGCGGACAGAGGAATCGTATTGACCGGCGGCGGAGCCCTGCTTCGCGGACTGGAAGAGCTGCTGGAGGAGAAGACCGGCATCAATACCATGACGGCTGAGGACGCCATGAAGTGCGTAGCCATCGGAACCGGTAAGTTCGTAGAGTTCATGGCCGGCAACCGGGACGAATAATATTTATTTTACAAAAGAGGGGCATGACGGAGCTTTATCTGTCATGCCCGTTTTTATAGAATGCTATCTTCGTACAAAGGAGAACTATGAAGCTTGAGGGGTATGTAGAGCACATCATTTACAGAAATGCGGAAAATGGATATTCGGTTCTGAATCTGGTATCGGACGGGGATGAGATCACGGTCGTCGGTATATTTTCCTATATCAGTGAGGGAGAGCTGGTGGAGCTGGAGGGTGATTACACAGAGCACCCCATGTACGGCCAGCAGTTCAAGGCGGAGCGCTTTGAAGTAAAGACGCCGAAGGATGCCCAGGCCATGGAACGCTACCTGGCCAGCGGAGCCGTCAAGGGCGTCGGCGCTGCATTGGCGGCTCGGATTGTGCGGCGCTTCGGAGCCAAGACCTTCGAAATCATGGAGCGGGAACCGGAGCGCCTCGCTGAGGTCAAGGGCATCAGTGCCAGAAAAGCCCGGGAGATCGCCGAGCAGATGGAGGAAAAGAGGGATCTTCGGGATGCCATGGTTTTCCTGCAGGAATATGGTATCTCCATGAATCTGGCTGTAAGAATTTACCAGAAATATGGGCAGGAGATTTATCGCATTCTGAAAGAAAATCCCTATCGCCTGGCAGACGATATCGCCGGTGTGGGCTTTCGAACCGCGGACGAGATCGCAAAAAAAGTCGGCATCCGGGAGGACTCGGATTTTCGGATTCGAAGCGGTATCCTGTATACACTTTTGAATGCTTCGGCGGAGGGGCACACCTGCATTCCGGAGACGATGCTGTTGAATCGAACCGTGGAGCTTCTGGGCGTGCCGCCGGAATCTGTGGAGCGCCATGTGTCGGATCTTGGCATCGACCGAAAGCTTGTAAGGAAGGCTCTGCCGGATAGTCAGGGTCAGGAGACCGTCTTTGTCTACGCAGCTTCGTATTACTATGCGGAGCTTAGCATCGCGGCCATGCTGTATCACCTGAATCTGTCCATGGATGAGACCGATGCAGTGATGGAGACGCGGCTTTCAAGGATCGAGAAGGCCACGAAGACCACGCTGGACGAGCACCAGCGGGAGGCGGTGGCGGCAGCCGTGCGAAACGGCCTGCTGATCCTGACCGGAGGCCCCGGCACCGGAAAAACCACGACCATCAACGCCATGATTCATTATTTTGAGGCGGAGAATCTTACCATATTCTTGGCGGCCCCCACCGGACGGGCAGCCAAGCGTATGACCGAGGCCACGGGCTGTCAGGCCCAGACCATTCACCGGATGCTGGAGCTGTCCGGCGGCCCGGAAGGTGCGGCAGGCGGTCGCGCCATGTTCTCCCGCAATGAGGAGAATCCGCTGGAGGCGGACGTGATCATCATTGACGAGATGTCTATGGTGGATCTGCATCTGATGCAGGCTCTCTTAAAGGCGGTAGTTCCCGGAACCAGGCTGATTCTGGTGGGGGATGTGAACCAGCTGCCCAGCGTGGGGCCGGGAAGCATCCTGCAGGATATGATTCGCTCCGAGGCCTTTCCGGTAGTACGTCTGACCCGGATCTTCCGGCAGGCTGCAGAGAGTGATATCATCGTGAATGCCCATAAGATCAACCGGGGCGAGCAGGTGAGCCTGGACAATAAGAGCCGGGATTTCTTCTTTTTGCAAAGGCAGGATCCGAACATTATTCTGCGGGTAGTGCTGGCTCTGGTGCAGGAGAAGATGCCCCGCTATGTGGGAGCGGAGATTTCAGACATCCAGGTGCTGACGCCCATGCGAAAAGGAGCCCTCGGCGTAGAGAACCTGAACCGGGTGCTGCAGCGTTACCTGAATCCCGAGGACAGGGAGAAGACGGAGATTCCCTTTGGCCACGGGGTCGCGGTGGAGGATGGCGGCACCGGAAAAGGCATCCTGCGGGTGGGCGATAAGGTGATGCAGATCCGCAACAATTACCAGCTGGAGTGGGAGGTTCGCAACCGCTACGGCATTGCCATCGATAAGGGCGTGGGCGTGTTCAACGGCGACATGGGAATCGTCCGTGCCATCAATACCTTCGCGGAGGAGGTTACCGTGGAATTCGATGAGGGGCGTATGGCCTCTTACCCGTTCAAGCAGCTGGACGAGCTGGAGCTGGCTTACGCCATTACCGTACATAAGTCCCAGGGAAGCGAGTACCCGGCAGTGGTGATTCCATTGCTTAGCGGCCCCCGCCCCCTGATGAACCGCAACCTTTTGTATACGGCGGTGACCCGTGCGAGATCCTGCGTGACTCTGGTGGGCAGCGCCTCCACCTTTCAGGCGATGATTGAAAATGGTACAGAACAGAAGCGCTACACGGGTCTTTGCGAAACTATCCAATCTTATCTATCCTCGCAGGTGTCCGATCTGTGACGAGATCACAGGCCGATTCGATCGGCTGATCTGCGACAGCTGCCGGGTGCTTCCGCGTCCGGTGGAAGAGCCGGCTTGTATGAAATGCGGAAAACCACTCTCAGAGGCAGAGATCGAATACTGCCCGGACTGTATGCGGCGAAAGCACGTATTTGAGAAGGGACGGGCGGCCTTTGTCTATGACAGCCGGATGCGTATGTCCATCAGCCGCTTCAAGTATCACAATCGCAGGGAATATGCGGATTACTACGCGGAGGCGCTGCTGCGAGCTCACGGGCGCACCCTTCTTTCCTGGCAGCCGGACGCACTGATCCCCGTTCCGATTCACCGCAGCCGGATGAAAAAAAGAGGCTATAACCAGGCGGCACTGGTGGCGGATCGCATCGGAGAGCGGCTCGGACTTCCGGTGGAAAAAGACTGGCTTTTGCGGGTAAAAAAGACAAAGCCGCAGAAAAATCTAAGCGACGCAGAGCGTCGGGAGAATCTGAAAAAGGCTTTTCAAGTCCGCGACAATGGGGTAAAATTAAAGAGAGTGGTATTGATCGATGACATCTATACCACCGGCAGTACCCTGGATGCAGCGGCCGCCGCTCTTCTGGAGGCCGGGGTCGAAAAAGTGTATTTTTTGAGCATTTGTATTGGAAGAGGCTTTTGAATATGTTATACTAGATCGAATACAGAGTGGGAAAATAAGAGGTAAGTATGTTAAACGAAGAAAAAATCAGGCTTATGACAAAGGCAGCAGCCTTCGAGTCGGGAGAGGGCAAAAAGGCACTGGAAATGAACCGCTTTTATAAGGGGGACTATATCAGTCTGCATCTGATCGGTGCATGGTTTTCCTATACGGTGGCGTTCGGCCTGTGCGTGGCTCTCTGGGCCTTTTATAAAATGGAATATCTGATGACGAACATTCATAAGCTGGATCTGGCTGCGTTTGGGAAGGGTCTGGCACTTCTGTATCTGAGCCTTCTGGGAGTCTATCTGATTCTCCAGTATCTGACGTATCT
>CAVKIR010000162.1:3611-4486 GCA_963656395.1 Prevotella sp. CAG:279 | reverse complement strand
ATGCCTTTGGCTGCGGATTTTCCGAGGGCTACGGCAACGATTTCGATATCACCAAGCTGCGCTACCACAAGATCATCATCATGGCCGATGCGGACGTGGACGGTGCGCATATTTCCACCCTGCTTTTGACCCTGTTTTATCGGTTCATGCCCGAGCTGATCTACGAGGGACATATCTATATTGCCATGCCGCCCCTCTACAAGGCTATGCCGGCCAAGGGTCAGGAGGAATACCTGTACGATGACAAGGCTCTGGAGCAGTATCGGAAGCGCCACAAGGGCAGCTTTACCCTGCAGCGCTACAAGGGTCTCGGAGAGATGGACGCAGAGCAGCTCTGGGAGACGACCCTGAACCCGGCGACCCGGATCTTAAAGCGCATCGAGATCGAGGACGCCCGTATGGCCTCCGGCGTCACCGAGATGCTGATGGGCACGGAGGTGCCGCCGAGACGGGCATTTATCTACGAGCACGCCCGCGACGCGGAGCTGGACGTCTAAAGGCAGGAGGATATAGAAGATATTATGGAAGAACAGATTATACGCACGGAATATTCGGACCTCATGCAAAAATCCTACATTGACTATGCCATGAGCGTCATCATTGCCCGGGCTTTGCCGGATGTGCGGGACGGGCTTAAGCCGGTGCAGCGCAGAACCCTCTATGATATGTATGAGCTGGGCATCCGCTATGACCGCCCTTACCGGAAATGCGCCCGTATCGTCGGCGATACCATGGGTAAATACCATCCCCACGGCGACAGCTCCATCTACGGCGTGTTAGTCAATATGGCCCAGGAATGGTCTACCCGTTATCCGCTGGTAGACGGCCACGGAAACTTTGGTTCCGTCGATGGCGACGGCGCCGCTGCTATGCGA
>CAVKIR010000162.1:0-3601 GCA_963656395.1 Prevotella sp. CAG:279 | reverse complement strand
CTACGATGCCCTGGTGGTCATGTCCCAGGATTTCAAAAAGGGTATGCCTCTGGTGGACGGACACGGCAACTTCGGCTCCATCGAGGGTGACGGCGCTGCAGCTATGCGATATACCGAGGCCAGACTGCAGAAGGTGACTCAGGAGACCTTCCTGGCGGATCTGGATAAGGACGTGGTGGACTTTGTACCGAACTTCGACGAGGCCGAGAAGGAGCCCAGCGTCCTGCCGGTTCGTCTGCCGAATCTTCTGGTCAATGGCTCCGACGGCATCGCAGTCGGCATGGCCACCAGCATTCCGCCCCACAACCTGGGCGAGGTCATCGACGCGGCAAAGGCCTATCTGAAAAACCCGGAGATCAGCACGGAGAAGCTGCTCACGCTGATGCCGGGACCGGATTTCCCCACCGGCGGCATCGTTGTCAATAAGGATGAGCTTGCGGCCATCTACGAGAGCGGCACGGGCAAGATCAAGGTCCGCGGTCGGGTGCAGGTGGAGAAGCTAAAAGGCGGCAGGGAGCAGCTGGTTATCACCGAGATCCCCTACCCGATGATCGGCGCGAACATCGCCAAGTTTCTGAATGATATCGCGAGCCTGGTGGAGAGCAAGAAGGCTCCGGAGATCACGGATATCTCTAATCAGTCCTCCAAGGAGGGCATTCGCATCGTCCTGGAGCTGAAGAAGGGCGCGGATACCGAGAACCTGAAAAATATGCTCTACAAGAAGACCCGTCTGGAGGACACCTTCGGTGTCAATATGCTGGCCGTGGCCGACGGCAAGCCGGAGACCTTAAGTCTCCGCCAGATTCTGGAGCATTACATCGAATTCCAGTATGAGCTCACCACCCGGAAATACCGGACGCTGCTTACCAAAGAGCAGGAAAAGCGGGAGATTCAGGAGGGCCTCATCAAAGCCTGCGATTGCATCGACCTGATCATCGAGATCCTGCGGGGCAGTAAGAATATCAAGGACGCCAAGGCCTGCCTGACTGCGGGCGTCACCGACGGTATCCGGTTCAAATCCGAGGCATCCAGGAAACGTGCCGCCAAGCTTCGGTTCACCGAGCGCCAGGCCCAGGCTATTCTGGAGATGCGCCTGTACCGTCTGATTGGCCTGGAGATTCAGGCTCTTCTGGAAGAGAACCAGAAGACTCTGAAGAACATCGCAGAATATGAGGACATTCTGGAAAATCATGCCAGCATGACCCGGGTGATTCTGCAGGATATGGAGGCCATCAAAAAGGCCTATGCCCGCCCCAGACGGACAGCCATCGAGAACGCGGAAGCCGTCGTATATGAGGAGAAGAAGATCGAGGAAATGCCGGTCATGTTCCTGATGGACCGCTTCGGCTACGCCAAGACCATCGACATGTCCGTCTACGACCGCAATCAGGAAGCAGCGGACAGTGAAAATAAATATGTATTTTCCTGTATGAATACTGGTAAAATTTGTATCTTTACCGATACGGGCAAGCAGCACACCGTGAAGGTGCAGGAGCTGCCCTTCGGCAGGTTCCGGGACAAGGGCGTGCCCATCGACAACCTCGGCAACTTCACCAGCAGTGAAGAGCAGATCGTCGGCATCGGCAGCATGGAAGAACTGAAGCATCAGAAGCTGCTGTTTTGTACCCGCCAGGGTATGCTGAAGGTCGTGGACGGCAGCGAATTCGAGACCAAGATGCGGACCATGGCGGCTACGAAGCTGAACGAGGGAGACGAGCTTCTGCATGTGGCGGTCACAGACGGAACCGAGCAGGTGGTGCTGCAGAGCCGGGACGGCTATTTTCTGCGCTTCGATGTATCGGAGATCCCCGAGAAGAAAAAGGGGGCGGCAGGCGTCCGGGGTATGCGCCTTTCGGAAAAGGATGCGCTGGAAGCCATGTATCTGTACCACGCAGGACAGGAGAAAAGTATTGAATACAAGGAAAAACAGCTTGTATTGCATAAATTAAAGACCGGAAGCCGGGATACAAAGGGCGTCAAGGTCCGGGTTTAGGAGTGTGAAAGTGTTATGAAGATTCTGGTTACGCTGCCTCTGAACGAGAGACAGAAGGAACGTCTGGAGATGAATTTCCGCCATCTTGAATTCTGCTATTGTCTGCAGAAGGACGTGACAGCGGAGGTCATCCGGGATGCGGAGGTCATTCTTGGAAATGTGGATCCCGCGCTTTTGAACTACGCGGAGGAGCTGAAATGGCTGCAGCTCAATAATGCCGGAACCGAAGGCTTCTGCGACGGCGCATTGCCGAAGAATGCCGTACTGACGAACGCCACCGGCGCTTACGGTCTGGCTATCTCCGAGCATATGATAGGCGTCCTCTTTGAGCTTCAGAAAAAGCTGAACCTGTATACCCGAAATCAGCGGGAGCATGTATGGAAGAGCGAGGGGCATGTCCGCGTGATTCAGGGAAGTCGGGTGCTGGTCATCGGCATGGGTGATATCGGAACCATGTTTGCGCAGAAGATGAAGGCTCTTGGCTGCCGCACCGTAGGCATCAAGCGCCGCGAGGGCCGAAAGCCCGAGGGGGTAGACGATCTCTACACCCTGGAGCGTCTGGAGCGGGAGCTTCCCAAGGCCGATATCGTAGCCATGAGCCTGCCGGGCAATCAGGATACCTACCACATGATGAATGCGGAGCGCCTGGCACTTTTGAAGGAGAATGCCGTTCTCATCAATGTGGGTCGCGGCATCACCGTGGATACGGATGCGCTTGTGAAGGCCTTACAGGAGAAGCGCATCGCGGGCGCCTGCCTGGACGTGACCGATCCGGAGCCTCTGACCGCCGATCATGCTCTCTGGGATATGGAGAATGTTATTTTGACGCCCCACATCTCCGGCGGCTATGCCCTCCCCGAGACCCTGGAGCAGATTCTGACCATCTGCATCGAGAATCTGGAGTGCTATATGGTGAAGCGGCCGCTGCGGAATCTGATTGATTTTAAAACCGGGTATTGCGAGTAAACGATTGAATTGTCGGCAGGTTTGTGTTATGATTTTTTGAAAATGATAGAAACGAGGATGCGTTATGGAAAATGAGGCTACGAGCAAGAATTTTATTGAACAGGCCATAGAGAAGGATCTGGCAGAGGGCGTATACGACACCGTCCACACACGTTTTCCGCCGGAACCGAACGGTTATCTGCATATCGGACATGCCAAGTCCATCCTGTTGAACTACGGACTGGCACAGAAGTACCATGGCAAATTTAACATGCGTTTTGATGACACGAACCCGACCAAGGAAAAGACGGAGTTCGTGGAGTCTATCTTAGAGGATATCAAGTGGCTGGGTGCAGACTGGGAAGACCGCCTCTATTTCGCATCCAACTATTTCGACCAGATGTATGAGGCAGCGGTCAAGCTGATCAAGAAGGGCAAGGCTTTTGTCTGCGATCTGACAGCAGAGGAGATGCGCGAGTACCGCGGCACTCTGACCGAGCCTGGTAAGGAGAGCCCCTACCGCAACCGCAGTATCGAGGAGAACCTGAAGCTCTTCGAGGAGATGAAAGAGGGCAAGTACGCGGACGGCGAGAAGGTTCTGCGTGCCAAGATCGACATGGCTTCCCCGAACATGAACATGCGCGATCCGATTATTTACCGTGT
>CAVKIR010000161.1:0-4513 GCA_963656395.1 Prevotella sp. CAG:279 | reverse complement strand
CGGATTAAAATTCATGGGATCCAGATATTCATCGGAGATCCTGCGATAGACGGCTCCTACCTGCTCCTTCTTCCCGGAAGCCGTCAGATAATAGAGCCGGTCATTCTCCACCACCAGCTCCGAGCCATTGGCCAGATAGGCTCCCGTCTTCTCAGCCAGATAGGAATGCTCAAAATACGCTGCATTATACCGGCCGGGCGTAAGAATCACATTGTGTCCGCCTGTATTCACATGATCCATGGTCTTGCGAAGAAGCTCTGCATAATTCCGGTTATTTTCCAGCCTTGTCTTCTTAAAGGTCTCCGGGGAACAGCGTCTGCATAATTCCCTGGCAATCATGGGATAGGAAGCGCCGGACGGAACCCGCAGATTGTCCTCCAGGATATACCATTTGTCATTTTTCCCCTTTACCAGATCGATACCCGAGATATGGGAATAGATATCCCGGGGCGGCGTCACGCCTTCGCATTCCGGCATATAACCGCTGGAAATAAAGACGAATTCCTCCGGCACCACCCCATCCTTTACGATCTGCTTTTTGCTGTAGATGTCCTTCAGAAACAGATTCAGGGCTTTCACTCTCTGCTTCAGCCCCTTCTCCAGATGTTCAAATTCCTCATGCTCGATCACCCGGGGAATAGCATCAAAAGGGAAAAGCTGCTCTTTGAAAACATGATTCTTATAGATACCAAACTTTACCCCATAGCGTGCCAGCAATTCATTGACGTGATCGGTATGCTCGATCAACTCTTTCATACACATCCTCCTCTCGTACTCCGGATACGAAAAAAAGACGCTTTGCTGCCAGCAAAACGTCTTCGTCTCGAATCTATCCTAGGGACATTCTAGCATCTGCATTCCGGTATGTCAATCATCACCCTTCCGCACTATCGCCTTATTTCCGCAATATTTTCGGTCTATTTCTTGGAAGTCCGCAAACATTTCTCGCGCTTCCCAGCAAAATATGGTAAAATAGAAAAATATTTACGCGAGGAGAGATAATATTATGTTGGAAACCATCGAACGCATCAACAGCGCCGTCAATGGCTTCGTCTGGGGAATCCCGGCCATGGTCTGCATCATCGGCGTCGGTCTGTATCTGACCATCCGCACCCGTTTTGTTCAATTTCGTAAATTCGGTTATACCTTCAAGGTGACTCTCGGTAAGCTGTTCCAGAAAAAAGGAGCCGCCGATGGCGCGGTGACGCCGTTCCAGGCGGTCTGTACGGCTCTGGCCTCCACCGTCGGCACCGGCAATATCGCCGGCGTGGCGGGCGCCATTGCCCTGGGCGGTCCCGGTGCAGTCTTCTGGATGTGGTGCTCAGCCCTGCTCGGCATGTGTACGAAGTTTTCTGAGGTGACCCTGGCCGTGCATTTTCGCGAGAAGAATGCGAAGGGTGACTGGGTCGGCGGTCCCATGTATTATATCAAGAATGGTCTCGGTCCCAGGTTTAAATGGCTGGCCTGCATCTATGCACTGTTGGGCGTCCTGACAGTCTTCGGCACCGGCAATGCAACCCAGGTCAATACGATTACCACTGCCATCGACACGGCAGTGCTCAGCTATGCTTCCGTATCCGATGGCTTTGTTCAGACGATGAATCTGCTCATCGGCCTCGTCATCGCTGTCGTGGTGGCGCTGATTCTGCTGGGCGGCATCAAGCGCATCGGACAGGTGACGGAGAAGCTGGTTCCCTTCATGGCACTCTTTTATATCGTCCTGGCCATCGGCGTTATCATTCTGAATATTCAGAATGTGCCGGCGGTCTTTGCATCGATCTTCGAAGGCGCCTTTACACCCTCGGCCGTGACCGGCGGTGCGGTCGGCACCCTCTTCCTGAGCATGAAAAACGGTGTATCCCGCGGTATCTTCTCCAATGAGGCCGGCCTCGGTACCGGTTCCATCGCCCATGCGGCGGCAGATACCAGCGTGGCAGTGAACCAGGGCTACTTCGGTATCTTCGAGGTATTTACGGATACGATTATCATCTGCACCATGACAGCTCTTGTCATCCTGTGCAGCGGTGTGCCGGTGAATTTCGGCGCAGCTGCAGGCGCAGAGCTGACCATCAGCGGCTTCACCTCTACCTATGGAAGCTGGGTTTCGATCTTTACGGCGGTGGCGCTGTGCTGCTTCGCCCTCTCTACCGTCATCGGCTGGGGACTCTACGGCACCCGCTGTATCGAGTTTCTCTTCGGATCTAAGGTAAATAAGCCTTTCATGGTGCTGTACTCCGCCGTGGCGATTCTCGGTGCCACCGTGGATCTGGGCCTCCTCTGGGGCGTGGCCGATACCTTCAACGGTCTGATGTCCATCCCGAACCTGATTGCCCTCTTCCTGCTGGGTGGAACGATGGTGAAGCTGACGCGGCATCCGGATGAGATCTAGCTGCCGCTGCCCTTGCGCTCTCGTATACCTCTTTGTAACTTTCCCCTGTCTCACGCGCTATCCGCTTTACGTCCTCGTATTCCGGATATCGTTTTTCAGTGCCATCCGGAAGTTCACAGGCTTTGATGCGGACGCTTCCGCCCGGAACCTGAACTTCGAAGAAGCGTCGGGGCAGGGCCGTGCGCTCGACACGGTAGCGGCGGACACCGATGGTGGTAGTCTCGCGGAAAAGGATGGCATCCAACGCGCGAATCTGTTCTTCGGCGCAGAGGACGGACAGCTTGTAGGCCGGGCGATTTTTCTTCATGAAGATGGGCGTGAACCAGACATCCCGGGCTCCGGCTTCGAGGAGAAGATCCATGGTATAGCCCAGGATTTCCCCGGCGCAGTCATCGATGTTGCTTTCCAGAATCCAAAGCTCACCGGTAGGTGCTTCTTCGATGAGCATGGCACGGAGGGTTCTGGGCTCGCGGGTGCCATTCCCTAAGTTTACATAACTCATTCCCGTACCAACCTTTTTAACGGTAAATCGCTCCGGGCAGGTGCCTGCGGCGCGGGCTGCGATGGTCAGGCCAGCGGCATCGGTGGGGCCTTTGTCGGACCAGATGGGGGAGACGGTGATTTTCTCTATCTGTAATTTCTCAAGGAGACTGTCTATCTGTATCAGAAGTTCTTCCTGCGTTCGTTCTCTCTCCTCTGCTTCTACACTTTCCGCCAGCTCCCGCAGCGCCCCCAGCACCATTTCCCCGGTGATTCCCTCGTAGCATTCCAGATACAGTGTATTCTTACTCATTTCAGTTTCTCCTGCTAATTCTTGCTAATTCCCACTCCATCTATACGATAATATGTTTTCAGGCTTCCGTCAATGTCACAAGGCAGGATCCGTGTTATAATAGTTATGAGAACGTTACTGTTCACTCGTACCTCGTTCCAGTAACGATTCGCAGGCTCATTTAAAGTTTTGCTTCGCAAAAGGAGCCTGCTCACGCCCAAATCATGTTCATACGCAGCCTGACAGCAAGTGTCTGGCTGCTGTTTGAACTGTAACATGAGAACTACAGAAGAGAAGGACTGGATTATGAAGAATAAACGCTGCATTTTGTGGAAACTATTTCTAGCGACGCTTTTCTTAAGCACTTTTACCTTCGGCGGAGGGTATGTGATCGTGACCTTGATGAAGAAGAAATTTGTGGATGAATATCACTGGATCGAGGAGGACGAAATGCTGGATCTGGTGGCCATCGCCCAGTCGTCACCGGGCGCCATCGCAGTCAATGGGGCCATCGTCGTGGGCTTTAAGCTGGCGGGACTTCCCGGTACGCTGGTGGCGATTCTGGGAACGATTCTTCCGCCGTTTGTGATTATCTCGGCTATCTCGGTTTTCTATGCAGCCTTTCGTGACAATTTTATTATCAGCCGGATGCTCCAGGGCATGCAGGCGGGCGTGGGCGCAGTCATCGCTTCGGTGGTCTATGATATGGGCTCCGGTATCGTACACAGTAAGAGCGTGGTATCTATGCTGATTATGCTGATGGCTTTTGTCGCATCCTGTGTGTACGGCGTCAATGTCATCTATATTATCCTGGTCTGCGGCGCACTGGGTGCGGTGCGGACGCTGTTGAAAAAGGAGTGAGGTTGTTTCAATGATTTTACTGGAATTATTTTTAAGCTTTCTGCAAATCGGAGCCTTCAGCTTCGGCGGCGGATATGCGGCCATGCCGTTGATTCAGGCCCAGGTGGTGACCAAGTACCACTGGCTTTCTATGGCGGAGTTTACGGATCTTATCACCATTTCCCAGATGACCCCGGGGCCTATCGCGGTGAATTCGGCCACCTTCGTCGGTATTAAGGTCGCCGGTGTACCGGGGGCGCTTGTCGCGACCCTTGGATGCATCCTGCCATCCTGCATCATCGTGACCTTGATTGCTGCGCTCTATCTGAAGTATCGCAATCTGTCCCTGCTGCAGGGTATCCTCGGTTCGCTTCGGCCTGCAGTGGTGGCAATGATTGCGTCGGCGGGAATCTCGATTCTGATTACAGCGTTCTGGGGGAGCAGCGCTGCTATCAGTCTGGCGGGAACTAACTGGGACTTGGTGATGATCTTCCTTATCTGTATCGTTCTGC
>CAVKIR010000160.1:1234-4516 GCA_963656395.1 Prevotella sp. CAG:279 | reverse complement strand
TCCGTTACGAATTTCTGCAAAGCTGTCGTATCCGACCGGAAGTTTTATGGGTTCTGTCATCTGATTGCCTCCTTTCTGCGTACTTCTGGCTGCATTTATTCGCCATAGTAACCCGTATCCGCGATTTCCTGCCACTTAAGATACATTTCCTTATAATGCTGCTTGATAAACTCTCTTATTTGTCGCATTTCTCTGTCATTCAATTGTCCCTGCTTTTCTACCGTCGTATCGCCGTTTGCCTTGACAAAAAACTTTGCTGACCCTGCTTCCGTCAGCTTTCTATCGCTTGCGTGAACATGCATTGCTTCAACGATGCAGCTTGCAGTGTAATAGAGATAATAACCGCATACCTTAAAACCATAATACTTCGGCATCTCATTCCTCCATAAACTGTTTATTATTTTTGTAATAATCCAGGACAATCTGTGACTCTATGTCATCCATATTAGTTTCAACAATCTGATCGTTAAGAATCACTGCCGCATGATTCATCCGCTCAAGATTCAACACACGAATATAGTTTTCATCTTTTGTAAAAGCATAGCCATTAATAATCATATCTGCTTTATCAGCAATTTCTTTAATATTAAGCGGCATAATCAATTCTTACCTCCTTTATCGGTTGCAGAAACGCGTCCACATCATAGTAAAGTTTTTCCAATATGAACGATAGATCAATATACTCTTCCACTTCTCCTACATTTTTATATTTTGCCATCACAACAAGGTATCCGTGATCCCATTCCACAATTCTTGTGTATTTCTCCAGTCGATCCGAGGTCTTAAATCGAATTACATGATTATTGAATTCAAATATCGTGTATTCACCTTTGCTTTTCAGCAGAGCACATGTATTCATATCTTCACCTCCTGTTAATCTCGCATCCCCTTACTGGAATGTGGTCTTGTTTGGCTCGGATGCGGCGTAGGCCTCACTGGTCTGTCCATCCAGATTCTCCTGCACATCGGCGGTGATGCTGACACAGGTGGTCAGCCGGAAGGCGTCGTTGGTGATCACGGTCGTTGCCTCTGTTCCGTTCGCCAGCCTGTCGGTCGCTGTCACACCGGATACATCCGGGAGGGTCAGCTGATAGCTCCGGGTACCGTCCTCATGCGACGTAACCGTCAGCTTCGCCGTCAGGGTCGTCTCGTAGGAATAGTTGCCGGTGGAGCCGGTCGGCGTATAGTTGCCGCCCACTTCCACCCGATAGCCCTCAAGGCTGTACGCTGTGGAGTCATCTTCTGTCGGGTCAATGGTTTTGCAAGTACCTCCCTCATCCTTGTACTCTAAAGTAAGCCCATCCTCCGTCTCCTTGATGCGGTAAGTCGCGCTCAAAGTCTCGATGGTGCCATCGTTCGTTCTGCTTCCTTCTAATGTAAATGTATAGAGATCCGCACAGTCAACGCTATCCCAGGTCAGGGTCGTATAATCTGCACTCCAGGTCCTAGCTGTTCCCGGTACGTTCGGTGTCGTGGTTACGGTCGCTGTCAGTTCACCCTCTTCGGAGTTCGAAGCCACGGATGGGCTATCCAGCTGCACCTTCGGCAGGCGGATGGGATTCGAGGCCTGCGTCCATGCAGAGCTTACGGTACCGCTGCCGGAGGAAATTCTCGCATAGAAGACGATCCACTTGCCGGCATATTTGATGGAAAGGTTCTGCAGCACATGATAGTAATCAGTGGTGCTGGTGACATCCATCTGTACCGGTATCTTACTCTCACCGTAGCTGACCGGATAAACAAAGCTAGCGCCTGTCGGCATAGCCGTATCCTTGGTTGCTTTCTTTGCTTCCGCTTCGGTGTCAAAGACATAGGCCCGCAGCAGATAGCCGCTGCCTCCGGGCGGGATGCTGCCTTTGTCTGCCGTCAGGTCGATCTGCAGATGGTTCAGGAATACGTCTGCGCCGGTGGGTACATCCTTGTTATATGTCCAGCTTGGTTTCCATGTGACATTCGGCTGCTTCAGTCGGCTCGGAATTGTGACCTCAGTAGTGATGCCCGGTAAGCTGTCAAGATATGCACCGTTCGGATCTGCGATGGCCTTCAGGTAGATGACCACCTTCTGGCCGGCGTAGTCCTCCATGCTGACTGTCTCGGTGTAGATGCCCTTTTGATTCTTGTTCGTAGTCACTAACTCACCAAGCTCTGCTGCCTCTTGCAGGTTGCCCTGCTCATCATAGGTCTGCACATAGGCCTGATAACCCTTCATACCCTCTTCCGCTGCATTCGCTGCCCAGGTCAGGGTGTAATCCAGTTCATTCTGATCCACGATGGTGACAGAGGGCTGTGCCGGTGCTTCCAGTCGCGGCTTAATAGTATAGGTGCCGGTTGAAGAAAGGCCGATGTAGGTGGAGCCATTTTGGGCGGTATAACCTATGCGGGTTACCTTCAGCTTCACACTTGTGTAATTCCAGTCGGAGCCGTCGATGGTAAGTATTTTGGCCGTAGCATCCTTATAGGCATCCTCGGTCGAAATGATGACCTCGTTGCCATTTGCATCGATGCCGGTCAGGGATACCTGGTACGTTGCGTTGGTGTAGTCTGATCCGGTTTTTCCCTGATCCCACTGGAACGTATAGAGAAGCTTGTCGCCATTATACTGCGGGGTCATGGCTGTATCACTGTCCGCGTCTTTGAAATCTGGCTTCGGGAGCCAGGTGAAGAGCGTACCGGTGCTATTGTACTGATACTGTTTATAATAGTTGCTTACACTGCTTTGTAATGTAGTACTGTGGAGATAAGTCCAAACATATTCTCCATTCTCATCCTGGCTTAGTTCTTTTACATTCGCATCCGTCTCACTGTTTACATTCCAATACGTATAGACCGGTCCCAGACCGGAAGATGCATACCAGATTCGAAGGCTAAGGTTATTCGCATCACCTATATACTCCGGAAGATTTTGGAAGGTCGCCGTTGCCTTTCCTCGTGAAACAGTCAGGACATCCGTCTTCGCTAATACTGTATCCTTATGTGTAATGCTGCCGGTATCACTCTTTTCTATCCAATCTCCCAGAAGCTCCACACGGTAGACAGGGGGAGTGGTGACAGTATAAGAAGACGCATCCAGAGTCACTGTGACTGTCAAATCGTCCAACGTCGTTCCCGTTACTTTATATGATGGAGTAGCCTGCGGTGTCCAGTCCTGCAGAGTCAAATCCGCCCGATAGTAATAGTGCAGATTCACAGCCGTGGAAATCTCCTTGGAGCTTTCCAGGCCATTCCCATAAGCCTGGGCTACCATCTGGTAAATAGAGATGCCTGAATTCGAAGGAGCTATGT
>CAVKIR010000160.1:0-1224 GCA_963656395.1 Prevotella sp. CAG:279 | reverse complement strand
GCTGTTGTGTTCGTGTCATTCAATGTCACCACGCCCATATTCTGAATGTTGACCTTTACATTCCAACCCGGATACAGTTCTGTTCCGTCTGACTTCTTTGCCTGATATTCATCCAGATTCTCCAGCGTGATACGATAGCGATAATCTGCTCTTTTCCTCTCATCATCATTACTGCCCGCATTCTGTGTACCCTTATTGGATACCTGAACCACTTCTATCCGCACCTGGGGATCCGGCAAAACGGTGCTTACAACTGTACTATCTGCCTCTACTGCGTTAGAATCCTCCACATCATCGAACATGCTGACTGCTTTCACACTCACCGTCATCTCACCGGACAGACCGCTAGGAATCGCAAAGCTTCCGCTCTCGCTGTAGATTCTGTGAACGGACTGATGACCATTCCCGTCTGTGACCGTGACATCGTATGCAAAGGGATCGCAATATTCTGTAGATGTCGTACCATCCGCGTAAGGCAAGAACTGCGGTTTGACAGTTACCTGGATTTTTCCGTCTTCTATCTTCGCACGCACGCTACTCGGAGCAAGAAGCTTCTTCGTTCCATCGACTTCCGCGATACCCTCCAGACGGCGGTAGCTCTCTCTCGTATTCAGAAACAGAATATCCTGTGGATTCGTCGCTGCACTACTGAGCAATAAAGCATTGTTATACTGCGTACCATCAATAGAAAAGAGAACGGTTCCGCAGATCTCTCCACTTACGCTTTCAATCTGATTTTTGCTGTTAATATAGCCTGTATTTCCATCAAACAAAGCACTGGACGTAGGATTTTTTATCAAATCAACCAGCATATACTTCTGATTTGTTATATCATAGATAAAGAATGCACTCGTAATGTACTGTTCATTCAGGCCAGAAGCAGAATGACCGTTATTTGCAGATCCGCTTCCCCTGCTGTCAGCCTGTCCATTTCCGATTTTAACGTTCGTAAATCCCCAGTCAGCAATTCCTTCAAAGTAAAAATTATTCTTCCGATTTTCTTCGCTCATTCCGGCCGGTCCTACACCGGTTCGTCCGCCAAGTGCTGAGTAAATCGGTCTACCCGTTCTGCTGTAATAGCTAGATCCCAGATTCAATGCATAGCAATCTTTGACAACGGTATGATTTTGCCATGCATCTGTATTCTGTCCATATCGATCTCCAAAAATACCGGCTACATAATTATTGTAATTATCGTTGCTTATCAGCTTTTTTGCGAAATTA
>CAVKIR010000159.1:0-4535 GCA_963656395.1 Prevotella sp. CAG:279 | reverse complement strand
ACGCAGGACAATCTGCAATTTGCTTCCATGCTGGCGACGGATTCGGATGTGAGCATGCCCCCCAGACCGTCCGAAAAATCGGTTTTCAAGCATAAATTTAACCTCTTTCATTCTTCCTGCAACATTGAAAGCTGAATAAAATACACAGGAAGAAGGAAGAGGCCTATGCCTGTTCCATCAATTCCATCATTTTTTGAAATCCAAGGAGATTTTTCGCTCGTTCCAGGTTATATCCCAGACAAAAGAGCGCAAACTCTCCAGCCACTTTCCTCATCCCTCTCAGGAGGAAGTAAGTGGCTCCCATTGCTCGTTTTATAGTTCCGAATGGATGTTCCGACAGGCACATCCTCTGGCCCATCTTTTCCCTGTTTGGCTTCAGGAAAAGCTTCACAACCTTACGTTCTTCGTAATGCCATTTTCCGCCTGTCCTGGTTTCTTCCGGTTCCCTGCCTTCTGCCTTCAGCCAATCCTTACAAGGCTTTAGCAGCTGATCCTTCGTGAAGTCTATCTCTTTCCATTCGTTTCTTCCCTTGTAACACTGATTGCGGTTTGCACAATGCCTGCAGGCATTTTTATTGGCATAGCGAATGTTCCCGTTTTTCTTTATGCTTTTCTGTCTCAGGATCTCACCGTTTGGGCAGTATACCAGATTTCTCTCCGGGTCTCTGACGAAATAACCTTCCTTTGCCTTGGCCAGCATTTCTTCCGGGCTTCTGTATACGCTTCTGTGTTCCGCTTTCTCATCCATCACTTTGCGACGAACAGTTTCTACCTTCACATCCTGTATCACTTCTGCATAGGCTTCCGGAATCTGTCCCGCATGCAGCGCTTTCTTCAGTTCTTCCGGTTCTGTGCTGCTCAGATCAGCTTCTGCTTCTTCGTAAGTCATTTCTAATTCATAGCCGTCTTTCCCATCATCTGTGATGACATGCGGAATAATTCCTTGCTCCAGGCAGGCAACCATATCTTCCGTAGCTTCATAGCCTTTATCCGCTACGACCTCTACGATTTTTCCGGGTTCCGAATTCTTAATCTCCTGCAGGGTGCTTGCCAGCAAGCCGTGGTCGGTTACCTGATTGGTCATCTGAAAATCACGAATCAGATGTGTCTCAGAATCCACAGCTGTCTGCGGGTTGTATGCCACAGCGAAGCCGTTTTTATTTTTCATGAGCTTCGCATCCGCATCTGTGAGAGAAAGCTGCGACACTCCGGTCTCTTCCATCAGCTTCTGATAGCCTTCATATCTGGCAAGCCGCTCCTGAGCCTCCTTGAGCTTGGCTTCAAGAATCTCTCTTGTCAGTTCACCGGGAATCTCATCCGCATCTTCCTGCTGATCCATTTCATTCAGGATTCGCAGATATTCATCTGTATGACCGTTCAGCCAGTTGATTCTGTCATCCAGCTTGTTCTTGGTGAAGTTATTATCCTTCGCGTTATTGGCCGGAATCTTGGTTCCGTCCACGGAGGAAAATCCCCATTCTACTGCACCGGAGATCTTGCTGTTAAAGTCATAAAAGATTTTCTTCAGACTATCTATGTTATTTTTCCTGAAGTCCGCAATGGTACGAAAATCCGGTTCTACGCCGCCGATCAGCCATTTCACTTCCAGATTTACTCTACAGCTTTCTGCCAGCTTTCTTGAAGAACGGATTCCTTTCCTACATCCGTAAATCAGGATTTTATAAAGGCTTCTGGGATCGTAGGCAGGACGACCTTCCACTGCCTCAGGTTTTACATCATATTCATCCAGATCCAGATGCTTTACAAACGCATCAATAATCCTCGCAATACTCTCCTTATCTACAAATGTATCCCATGAACAGCACATCAGCTGGTCGCGATCAAAACCTGAAATATATGGCATCTTGGCTCACCTCAGAACGATTTTTTCTCTGGTTCTATTCTACCATATTTCGAGCTGAAATGCATGATTTCTGTGTACTTTATTCAGTTTTCAATGTGCGATTTTTCATCTATATTGAACGCTCGCCAAAGCGTATCAACCATATTTTTACAGTTCAAACTGGGCTAGTTTTCGGACAGTCTCCCCCGCCCCAGATACGGGTTATCACGCCGCTCCGCGCCGATGGTGCTCGCTTCCATATGGCCGGGATATACGATCGTCTCGTCCGGCAGCGGTGTGAGCTTTTCCTGGATGCCGCGCACCAGTGCGCTCATGCTGCCGCCCGGGAAATCGGTTCGTCCCACACTTCCGGCGAACAGGGTATCGCCGGAGAAGAGTACGCCCGCCTGCGCGTTGTAATAGCAGCAGCCGCCCGGTGTGTGACCCGGGGTCGCAAAGACATGAAAACGCATGCCCGCCACCTCCAGATCCTGTTCGTCCTTCACCCAGACGTCCGCTGCGAACGACACGCTCTTTCGAAAGAGCGCCGGGGACAGGTTCTGCGCCGGATCCGCCAGCAGTTCTTTTTCTGCCTCGCAGGCATAGACCGGAATCCTGAGCTTCGCCTTCAGATCCGGCACACCCAGCATATGATCCGCGTGTCCGTGGGTCAGGAAGATGGCTTTTAGCTCCAGTCCCTCCTCCGCAGCCTTTTTAAGCACTGCCTCCGGCCGATCCGCCGGGTCGATGACGACGGTCTCCTTCGTTGTCTCATTTATGGCAAAATAGCAATTGGTTCCAATCTGACCAAGTACCATGCTTTCTACTTTCATAGGATCCTCCCTGGATTCATCAGCCGGTAGCGCGCTCTACATCCAGAACGCTCTCCACCTGGTACAGCTTCTCTGCGATCTTCTGCAGCTCTTCCTTGCCGCCGATCTCAAAGGTAATGGAAATGGTAGCCGTGCCCTGCTTGCTGGTCCGCACATTCATCTGGGTCATATCGATATTTCGCTCGGTAAAGATTTTGGAAATATCTACCAGTAGGCCGGTGCGGTTATTGGCATAAATCTTGATCTCCGTCGCATACTTCTCGCCGGAGGAGGCTGCTCCCATATCCTGCCACTCGGCATCGATGAGGCGCGCGCGCTCAGATTCCTGCAGGCACATGATATTCACGCAGTCGGTCCGGTGAATGGATACACCGCGGCCGCGGGTCACATAGCCCACGATCTCATCGCCCGGCACCGGGCTGCAGCACTTGGAGAAGCGGACGGATACATCGGAGAGTCCCTTTACGATGATGCCGCTCTTGGATTTAGCCAGCTTCAGCTTCTTGTCGCTGTTCTCGGTGACTGCCTCCATGACCTTCTCGTCGGTGATCTCCTTCTTGTGGACCTTCTCGTACTCCTCCACCATCTTGTTGACCACCTGGCCCTCCTTCAGGCCGCCGTGGCCGATGGCCGCCAGCACGGAGTCCCAGTCCTTGAAGCCGTATTTCCGCATCACTACCGTCTGGAATTCCGGTCTCATCAGATCGGGCTGGTTGATCCCCTTGGTCTTGCAATACTGGGTCAACATCTCCTTGCCCTTCAGGATATTATCTTCTTTAAACTGGTTCTTAAACCACTGGTTGATCTTGTTCTTCGCCTGGGTGCTCTTGACGAGATTCAGCCAGTCCCGGCTGGGTCCCCGGGAGTTCTGGGAGGTAATGATCTCGATGCGATCGCCGTTCTGGATCTTATAATCAATCGTCACCAGCTTGCCGTTCACCCGGGCACCGATCATCTTATTGCCCACAGCACTGTGGACACTGTAGGCGAAGTCGATGGGCGTGGAACCGCTGGGCAGCGTCTTCACATCTCCCGACGGTGTAAAGCAGTAGACGCTCTCGGAGAAGAGATCCAGGTCACTCTTCAGGAGGTTCATGAATTCCCGGTTATCGGACATGTCCCGCTGCCATTCCAGGATCTGGCGCAGCCAGGTCATCTTCTCGGCCTCCTGCTGATCCACCGGCTTCTTGCCGTCGCTGCTCTCCTTGTATTTCCAATGGGCAGCGATACCGTACTCATCTCGTAGGTACGGATCTGAATCTCGAAGGGCTGGCCGTTGGGGCCAATCAGCGTCGTATGAAGCGACTGATACATATTGGCCTTGGGCATGGCGATATAGTCCTTGAAACGCCCCGGAATGGGCTTGTACATCTCGTGGATGATGCCGAGAGCTGCATAGCAGTCCTTCACCGTCTCGACGATGATGCGGACCGCAAATAAGTCATAGATCTGATCCAGCGTCTTGTGTTGGTTTACCATTTTCTTATAGATACTGAAGAAATGCTTGACACGGCCGTCCACGTGAGCCTCGATGCCGGCATTCTCCATATGCTTTTTTACCTCCGCCACGATGCGCTGGACGAAGGCTTCCCGGACGCTTCGCTTCTCGGAGATCTGCTCCTTTAAATCATAATAAGCCTCCGGCTCCAGGTACTTCAGGCACAGATCATCCAGCTCGTTCTTGACCTTCGAGATACCGAGACGCTGGGCGATGGGCGCATAGATATCCATGGTCTCGCGCGCCTTCTCCTTTTGCTTCTCGGGCTTCATATACTGAAGGGTTCGCATATTGTGCAGGCGGTCGGCCAGCTTGATCAGGATGACACGGATATCCTTGGCCATGGCCAGGAACATCTTGC
>CAVKIR010000158.1:0-4536 GCA_963656395.1 Prevotella sp. CAG:279 | reverse complement strand
CCGGCTGGTACTGGTACGATCCGTCGGAGGAGACCTTCCAGAAGGATGCCGGCCAGTTCAGCCAGGGAGGTCTGGTGAATTCCCTGCAAAATGAGCTTTCTACCCTGAAGGCCACCACGGCGAAGTCCTTAAGCCAGCGCCTCTATATCATGATCGGTCTGGGTGTCTTAAGTGTCATCCTGCTGATTCTGACCATCGTATTTGCGGCAAAGAGCAAGCGTGCGGGTTACGAAGAGGAAGAGGACGAAGGCTTCGATAACGAAGACTTCGATGACAGCGAAGAAGCGGACGAAGAACCGGAAGAGGAAGAAGTAGAAGAGGAAGAAGAGCCGGAGGAGAAGCCGAAGAAGCGCCGGGGTCTCTTCGGACGCAGAAAGCACGAGGAGGAAGAAGAGGAAGATGATTTCGATGACTTCGTGGCAGCTGTGGATAAGAAACGCGGTGTAAGGCAGAAAAAAACGGTCGTTCCGGAAGAGGAGGACGATGCAGAGGATGGCGGGAATGCCTACGATGACATCGTATACGATAAGGCGGCCTATGACGAGGATGAAAAGCCCGACGAGACACAGACCGATGAAACGGTGAGCGACGAATCTGTATCCGATGAGCTGGACATCGAGATCCTGGATCTGGATGATCTGAACCTGTAGCGGTTAAGAATAGATAAGAGTAACTATTCAGGACAGCCCGAAGCACTTGCTGCTGAGGGTGTATGAACATGATTCAGGAGTGCAAAATCCCATCGGCGAAGCCGATTCTCATGGATTTTGCATTCGTAACTGGTCAGGTACTGAACAGTTACAGATAAGATAAAAAGAAGGCGGGGTGCCAAAGCCCCGCCTGACTTTGCGAATGGATAATAGGAAAAAAGGAAGTGATACGACATGTATGAGCAGTATACAGAAAAAGCTGCCCATGTGCTGAAGCAGGCGAAAAAGGTATCTGCAGAGCTGGGGCAGAGCTATATCGGGACGGAGCACATCCTGATTGCCCTGCTGCGGGAAGAGGAATCGGCTGCAGCACAGCTTCTTTCCGAGCGGAAGGTCGAGGAGAGTACGCTGAAGGAGCTGATCAGACAGCTGATTTCCCCGGAGGGCGCTGTAGCTCTGGCAGAGCGAAGCGGCTTTACACCCCGGGCCGAGAAGGTGCTGGAGGATGCGCAGATCGAGGCAGGCTATTTTCATGAAGAGAAGACCGGAACAGAGCATATCCTCATCGCTATGCTGAAGGATGTGGAATGTGCAGCCAGCCGCCTTCTGAATACGATGGAAGTCAATGTGAAGGAGCTGTATTCGGCACTTCTGGATTCCATGGGCAGAACCGGCCGGATCTACCGCGAGGAAGCAGCCCGCAGCGCACGGATGCAGGGGCGGGGGACACCGACCCTGATGCAATATACGAGGGATCTGACCTATCTGGCCTATGAGCATAAGCTGGAGCCCTGTGTGGGACGTGAGCCGGAGATCCGCCGTCTGATTCAGACCCTGAGCCGCAAGACCAAGAATAATCCCTGCCTCATCGGCGAGCCGGGCGTGGGCAAGACCGCCATTGTGGAGGGCCTGGCAGAACGCATCGTGGAAGGAGCAGTCCCGGATTCGGTACGGGGCAAACGGCTTCTGACCCTGGATCTCTCCGGCATGGTGGCGGGCACCAAGTACCGCGGAGAGTTCGAGGAGCGTATCAAAAATGTCATGGAGGAGGTAAGGAGCGCAGGGGATATCCTGCTCTTTATCGATGAGCTGCACACCCTGATCGGTGCAGGCGGCGCAGAGGGTGCCATGGATGCAGCGAATATCTTGAAGCCGGCCTTGTCCAGGGGAGAGCTTCAGATCATCGGAGCCACTACGGTGGAGGAATACCGGAAGCATATCGAGAAGGATGCGGCCCTGGAACGGAGATTCCAGCCCATTACCGTGGAGGAACCCAGTGAGGAAGAGACGGTTCGGATCCTGCAGGGAATCCGGAAGAATTATGAGAAGCATCACGGGGTCGTCATCACGGACGAAGCGCTGGAGGCGGCTGCGAAGCTGTCCAAGCGCTATATCAGCGACCGCTTCCTGCCCGATAAGGCCATCGATCTGATGGATGAGGCAGCGGCCCGGGTGCGGCTCGGCGACAGCCAGACAGTTCACGCGGCAGCAGAGCTGGAAAGAAAAAGCGCTGAGCTTCTGGAGGATGTGGAGAACGCCATCAAGGCCCGGGATTTCGTGCAGGCAGCGGCTCTTCGCTCGGAGCGTAAAAGGATAGAGGAAAAGCTTGAGAAGGAGCGTACGAAAGCGAAGCGCGCCCGGAGTCGGAAGGCTCTGAGCGTCGGGGAAAATGAGATCGCCCGAATCGTATCCGATTGGACGAAGATTCCGGTCAATCGACTGACGGAGACCGAGACCGAGCGTTTACAGAAACTGGAAAAAATATTACACAAACGTGTCATTGCACAGGAGGAAGCAGTTACGGCAGTTGCAAAGGCAGTACGGCGTGGCCGGGTCGGCTTACAGGATCCGAACCGACCCATTGGATCCTTTTTATTCCTGGGACCCACCGGTGTGGGTAAGACGGAGCTGTCCAAGGCTCTGGCTGAGGTATTATTCGGCCGGGAGGAGGCCATGATCCGCGTGGACATGTCCGAATACATGGAGAAGCACAGCGTCTCGAAGCTCATCGGAGCGCCTCCCGGCTATGTAGGTCACGACGACGGCGGGCAGCTCTCCGAAAAGGTGCGCCGGAATCCCTACACGGTGATTCTCTTTGATGAGATCGAGAAGGCGCACCCGGATGTGTTCAACATCCTCCTGCAGGTGCTGGATGACGGACGGATTACCGATTCCCAGGGACGAACCGTCGATTTTAAGAATACCGTCATCATCATGACGTCCAATGCAGGTGCGGGTTCCATCATTTCCCCGAAGAAGCTGGGCTTCGCGGCAGGAGAGGATGAAAAACAGAATTATGAGGCCATGAAGAACAGCGTCATGGAAGAGGTGCGCCGGATGTTCAAGCCGGAGTTCTTGAACCGTATCGATGAGATCATCGTCTTCCATGCCCTGAATAAGGAACAGATGAAGGAAATCGTGTCGATTCTCTTTCAGGATCTGATCCGGCGCTGCAAGAGCCAGATGGGCATCGCCCTGAAGGTGCGGGACAGCGTGAAGGGTCATATCGTGGACACGGCCTACGATGTGAAATACGGCGCGAGACCCTTAAAGCGCGCGATCCAGACCCAGGTGGAGGATCCGCTGGCGGACGCGATCCTGTCCGGTCAGGTGAAGCAGGGCGACGAGATCGTCGTGACCCTGCGAAAGGGTAAAATAACCTTCGTGGAAAGCAAAAAAGAGTAGCAATGCAAACGGGAATCGTTTATAATCGAGATAACAAAATCATGGATCCATTAGGAGGACAAGAAAGATGGCAGCAGTAAAAGAATTAATCCGCGCAGAGGAAGATGGCACCATCAGCTTCGGAGACTACGAGCTGGCTTCCAAGACCAAGAAGCAGGATTTCGAATATCAGGGAGATCTGTATAAGGTAAAGACCTTCCGGGAGATTACCAAGCTGGAGCGCAATGACCTCTTCGTATACGAGTCTGTACCGGGTACTGCGGTAATGCATTTTCAGGCGACCGCAGACAGCGTGGAATTTCAGGTAGAGGGACCGGAGGACGCACAGATTACCTTAGGTATGGAGGATGATACCGAGTATCTGACCGTCGTAGACGGTGTCAGCGCAGGAGCGATCACCACAGGCCTGGGCGGAAAGCTGGTTTTGAGTGTAGAGCTGGGCGGTAAGGATGCAGTCACAGTAAAGGTAAAGAAGGCATAAGCAGCAGATATGGCAAAAGGAAAGACCTCTACGGTGTACTTCTGTCAGAGCTGTGGCTACGAATCCCCCAAGTGGATGGGACAGTGCCCCGGCTGCCGGGAGTGGAACACCTTTGTAGAAGAGACTGTAGAAAAGAAAAGTGCCGGAAAGGCACGTGAGAGGAGGGCAGCCGGTGGTCCGGTCTGCCTTTCTTCGATTGAGACAAAGGAAGAAGACCGGGTCACCACCCGGATGCAGGAGCTGGATCGGGTCTTAGGCGGCGGAATCGTGCCGGGCTCTCTGGTGCTGGTGGGCGGCGACCCGGGTATCGGAAAGTCTACCCTGCTTTTACAGGTCTGTCAGAAGCTGGCGGACGACGGCCATGATATCCTCTATATCTCCGGCGAGGAATCTCTAAAGCAGATCAAGCTTCGCGCCGAGCGTATCGGGCAGTTCTCAGATAAGATGAAGCTGTTCTGCGAGACGAATCTGGAGCTCATCGGGGATACCATCCGAAGCAGTCAGCCGGAGGTCGTGATCATTGACTCCATCCAGACCATGTACAACGAGGATATAAGCTCCGCGCCGGGCAGTGTCTCCCAGGTACGGGAATCCACATCCGTGCTGATGCAGCTGGCCAAGGGACTTGGCATCTCGATTTTCATCGTGGGACATGTGACCAAGGAGGGCACCGTGGCGGGTCCACGGGTGCTGGAGCATATGGTGGACACGGTGCTGTAT
>CAVKIR010000157.1:0-4552 GCA_963656395.1 Prevotella sp. CAG:279 | reverse complement strand
GCTATATAGGAACCAGTAAGGAGCATTACCATACGACGGCGACATTTACGGCAGAAGCAAATCAGTTTGTACAAGTCGTTGCACCGGAGGAAAAGCAGGTTCTGACTGCTTTCGACACCTATGACAAACCAAGTTATAGGACACGGATTGCATATAAATGGGAGAAAGCTTTTGCAGCAGGAACCTACGAATATACGATTCAAGTGCCGGATGCGAATGGTTCTTTCTATGTGCAGGCTACCAAAAGTGATTCGGGATATAGCTATTATACGAGATATAAGACGCAGACAAGGACTACAGATAAAGGTGATGTACAGAAGGATTGGACGTCTACCAGAATTAACGAGGTAAATGCCGAAACAAATGCAAGTCAGATTGCAGACATGGTAGCCAGCTCCGGACAGAGCAATCTTCTGGAACTCCAGCTTCGTAAGACCGTGGAGGGTGTGACCTACTATCAGGAGTATTCCTTCCTGCTGGTCAGGACGCTGCATCTTTCCAACCTGCAGGCTTCCGTCAATACAGAGGAAGCACTGCCCCTTCTGGATGCGGAAGGGAATTCCCAGCCATTTGATAGGGATATTACAGATTATACAGTAAAGGTCAGCGGAGATACCCAGGAAATCAAGCTTTCCATGACATTTCCGAACGAAAAGGATGTCTATAGCTATGATGGAGGCTATTCGGTGCGGGTCAACGGGACGCTCTATGATTCCGGAAAGGACATCATGGTTCCTCTGGAAATGGAGCAGGAGCTGCAGACCATCTCCATTCAGGTGTGCCATCGGGATACGAATGCGATCAGCACAACCTACAGATTGACGGTACAGAAGCAGCAGCCCGTAAAGGTGAGCTTTCAGACGACACCGGAGCATGCGACGGTCTTCGTTACGAATCAGCTGAATCAGAAAAATGTCTATGCAGATGATAAAGGCGTTTTTTCTATGATGCCGGAGGTGCCCTATACCTATATTATATCGGCACCCGGCTACAAGGCTGTTCAGCAGACAGATTTTAAGCTGGAGACGTCCGACGGACCGGAGAAAACCATTACCGTAGACCTTGAGAAGGCTCCGGATCCGGAGAAGGCGCTGCCGGATTATACCTCCGAGTGGCCCACTTTCCGTGCAGATTTTAACGGAAATGGTGTGGTCTCGGCCAAAACACCTACCACGGCCGAAGAAAGCGTCCTGTACTGGGCGAATAAAATCGGAGACGGCTATGGCAGCAATGCCTCCGGCTGCCCGATTCTGGTTAACGGCTATCTCTATACCTACGCGGGCGATCAGATCCTGAAGGTTGATACCGTGAGCGGAGAAGTGGTGGATCATGCGCAGATGGCGGCAAAATCAAGCTTTGCCATCAACAGTCCTACTTATGCGGACGGTATGATTTTTGTGGGACTTTCGGACGGAAGGATACAGGCCTTCAATGCAGAGACCCTGGAATCTCTCTGGGTCTATCAGGATCCATTAGGCGGACAGCCCAACTGCTCCATCAAATACCAGGACGGCTATATCTATACGGGCTTCTGGCTCGGTGAAACAAAGCAGGCGAACTTTGTCTGCATCTCTGTAACCGATGAGGATCCGACGAATCCCACAGAAGAGAAGGTGGCTTCCTGGAGATATACCCATAATGGCTTCTACTGGGCCGGTGCCTATGCCAGCAAAAAGTTTGTACTGGTCGGAACCGATGACGGAGCCAGTGGTTATACCACCGGTCACGCCAGTGTCCTTTCCTTCGATCCGGTCAGCGGAAAGCTGCTGGATGAGAAGGTGCTGCCGGGAGTCGGCGACCTGCGAAGTGATATCATGTACGATGAGAAGGGAACCGGTGATTATTACTTTACCACCAAGGGCGGAGATTTTTACCGGTTGTCCGTGAATGCGGATGGTACTTTCGGCACCTTACGAAAGTTAAAGCTTTCGAACTATGCAGAGGATCCGTCGAATCCGGCCATGAGTACCTGCACGCCGGTCGTCTACAATGGAAGAGCCTATATCGGCGTATCCGGAACCGGTCAGTTTGAACCTTATTCCGGCCACAATATTACGGTCATCGATCTGGATTCCTGGAGCATCGCTTATAAGGTGAGAACCCAGGGATATCCCCAGACCAGCGGACTTCTGACGACAGCCTATGAGGACGAGACCGGATTGGTATATGTCTATTTTGTGGACAATTTTACACCGGGTAAGGTGCGTGTGATTTCCGATAAAAAAGGACAGACCGAGCCCAATGAGGTGACGCAGGAGGAGGGCTACGATACCGCTCCGGTGCTCTTTACACCGTCAGGAGCCCAGGCGCAGTATGCTATCTGCAGTCCCATTGCCGACGAGAATGGTTTCCTGTATTTTAAGAATGATTCCGCCTATATGATGTGTGTAGGACCAACCATAGAGAAGATCGAAGTGACGAAGCAGCCGGATAAGACGAGCTACAAGGTAGGAGAAACCTTTGACGGCACCGGGATGGTGGACCTACAGCAACGGAACGACGAAGGATATCACAAAGTATGTAACGTATTCCCAGGAGCCGTTAAAGGAGAGCGATACAGACTTTCTGGTGGAGTTCTCCCATGTGATGTATCAGGATAAGGATGGACAGACCGGCGTAGAGTATACGGCTCCGACGGCACATATCCAGCTGACGTTCAATACAGGAGAAGAGACGAAAAAGCCGGATGAACCGAAGACGAACCCGGATGAACCTAAGACGACTCCCGAAGACACAAAGACGAATCCGGAGGAGAAGTCGGATACAGAAAAAAAGGAAGAAGCAGTCACGCCGGGTACGAAGACCGATACAACGGGAGGCAGCTCCTCCGGTCAGAGTACAGGCACTACAAGCAGCTCCTCCGGCCAGAGTACAAGCGACGCAAACAGCAGTTCGACATCCTCTGCTTCCTCTGCACAGCAGACCGAAAGCGCGGCGACAGGTGACAGCACCGTGATCTGGCTGCCCATTTGCTTACTTGCGGGAGCGAGTCTGGGTATTGGTATGATATGGAAGAAAAAGAAAGAAGAGTAGGAGGTTCTGCATGGCTTTGCCTGTGGATGGCGATCCTTTGTATCCTTCTGCCCGGTTGTACCGGGCAGAAGGATACAGGGAAAGCATATCAGGTGTCCCTATCGATTCATTGTGATACAGCCATTGCCAATGGCCTCTGTGAACAGGAAAAATGGAAGGGGATTTTGCCGGAGGACGGCTGCATTCTGGAAGAGACGGAACTGATAGTTACAGAGGGCGATACAGTATTTGACCTGTTATGCGAAGCCAGAGATGCATATGGAATACAGATGGAATATTCCGGAATAGGAGGGAAAGAATATATAGAAGGAATCGGGAATCTCTATGAATTTGACGGAGGACGCTGGAGCGGCTGGATGTATTCCGTGAACGGAGCTTATCCGGGTACCGGCTGCGGGCAGTATTTACTTCAGGATGGAGATGCGGTAAGATGGGACTATACCTGTGATCTGGGAGCCGATCTGGGAGCAAGTATGCCGGAAGCAGAGGAATGGAAGGAAAACCATGAATAGCCGTAAGATAAATACAAAAAAATCGCGATGGAGCAGTCAGATGAACTTCACCACCTCCTATGACGATGTGATCCGCTTTCAAAGCGCGAAGGATCTGAAGATCTTCTGCGAAAGCCATGGCTGTGACGGCCTGGAGGTCATGCCGCTTCCTTATGCGGAGGCGGAGCACCCCACGATATACCGATCCGCAGGGCAGTGTCCGCTGCTGGAGCCGGATATGGTACGAGGTGTGCATCTGTGCTGCAGCGGAGACTGGATGGGACGGGATCGTCGGAAGCTTCTGGAGGGATATCGGAGGGATCTGGACTACGCAAGGGCTATGCATGCGGAATATGTGGTCTTTCATGTGGTGCAGGTAGATGATGAGGAAGGCTTTACCTATCAGAGAAAGCATACCGATCGGGAAGTTATCGACGCAGCGGCAGCTTTTATCAATACACTTTTGGATGGACGGGAGGCTTCCTTCTGGTTTCTAATGGAGAATCTCTGGTGGCCCGGCCTGACCCTTCGGAATCCTTCCGATACCCGGGCGCTTTTAGAACAGGTGCATTATGAGAAAAAAGGCCTGATGCTGGACACCGGCCACTATCTCCACACGAATCTCAACCTGCAGACCCAGGATGAGGCGGTAGACTATCTCCATGAGATGCTGGAACGGCATGCGGATATTATTTCCTATATCAAGGGCATTCATCTGCAGCAGTCTCTGACCGGGAACTATGTGAAGGAGTGGCTTTCCCATTCCCATGTGCTCCCGGAGGTTCCGGCGGACAGGTTTAGAGCCGTCTATGAACATATTTTTCAGATTGATTTGCACGAGCCCTTTACGGCAGCAGGTGTCTATGCTCTGGTGGAGCGCATCGATCCGCTCTACGTGACCTACGAGTATATAACCCGGAGTCGGGAGGAGCTGGCAGAGTACCTGGAACGTGGGCGCCTAAAATAGAATTGTAGTAACTATTCAGAGCCATGCAAAACTGCGTTCTGCGAATGCTTGCATTCAGGCA
>CAVKIR010000156.1:3037-4564 GCA_963656395.1 Prevotella sp. CAG:279 | reverse complement strand
GAGCAACGCAGTGGCTCCGGTGGCTTCCAACACACCGATGAAGGCCGGCGATATGGTTATGGTAGGCATCGCTCCCAGATACAACGGCTATGCGGGCGTTATGGGCGACACCCTTCCGGTATCCGGCGAGTACACCCAGGAGCAGAAGGACTGCATCAATGTCATCCGCGAGGTATTCCGCAAGACCCGTGACGCTCTGAAGCCGGGCGAGACAGGCAAGACCCTGGATCCGATTGGAGCAAAGATTTACGAGAAGCATGACTGGACCAAGTACATCGTGTGCCCGTTTGTTCACGGCCTGGGCCTGATGGAAGCAGAGAGACCGTTCTTCGGACCCAACGGAACCGACGTTCTGCAGCCGGGCTCCATCGTATCCATCGATATCAGTATTTTTGGTCATCCGAAGCATCACGGTGTCCGTGTTGAGACCGGTTATCTGATCACTGAGACCGGTTATGAGCCGCTGTCACCGGAGATGGACGCAAGACTTGAGAAGGAAGTATAAACCATATGTAACTATTCAGAGCCATGCAAAACTGCGTTCTGCGAATGCTTGCATTCAGGCAGATAAGCAGTTTTATATGGCGAAGTAACCACATGAGCAAAAGGAAAGCCTCGTAGAGGCGATTTTGCGAATGGGGTTCTGAATAGTTACAGGCATATTTATATATCAGAGGAGAATAAGACCATGAATGCAATGCTTGAGAGATTAAAAACCGTAACACCGGCTGTACTTTCCGCATGGAACGAGGATGGCAGCTTTGATGAGAAATCCTACCGGGCTCTGGTACACAGATGTGTAGAAGCAGGCATGGAGAGCCTCTTCATACTGGGCTATACCGGAGAGGTAAAATACATTCCGAGAGAAGAGAGAAAGAAAATCACCGCGGCAACCCGCGCTGAGGCTCCGGGCGCTCTCATCGTGGCAGGCTGTGTAGGCTCCTGCATCGACGATATTCTGATGTACATTCAGGACGCCAAGGACGCTGGCGCTGACATGGCTCTGGTTACACCGACAGAGTTCTTCTCCCTGCGGGATTATGAGCTGGAGAGCTTCTTCGAGGATCTGAACGCGAAGACCGCGCTGCCCATCATGATTTACAACTGCCCGGAGAATCCGCATCACTGCAGCGGCGAGATGCTGAACCGTCTGGCGAAGCTGCCGAATATCCAGGCTCTGAAGCAGTCCACCACCACCGACAAGATTCAGAGAATCATGAACAAGATGGACAAGGATCTGGACTTCATCATGGTATCCGGTGACGAGTTCGAGTTCTTCCCGGCTATCTGCCTGGGCGTACAGGGCTTCATCATGGGAGCGCCGGGCAACATCACCCCGAAGCTCTGCCTGGAGATGTTCAACGACTACAACGCAGGCAAGTTAGAGGAGTGCAGAGAGAAATACATGAAGTTCGCAGACTTCTACGATGAGCTGTTCTTCTGCGTGGACAAGGACGTAATCGCCATCACCAAGGCTACCATGGAGCTGGCAGGCACCTGCAAGCGCTGGATGAAGAGACCGACCGC
>CAVKIR010000156.1:0-3027 GCA_963656395.1 Prevotella sp. CAG:279 | reverse complement strand
GCGTGACAGACGAAGAGATGGAAGTAATTAAGGATGTATTAAAGAGACATAACATTACTCTTTAATCACAGGTTTTGCGTGAAAGTGCCCGGCCCGTGCCTTAGAAGGACACAGACCGGGCATTTTGTCTATTTATTTTAGATTGGAACAGATACTTTTGAAATCGTACTTTCGGAACAGCAGGAGGACTTTATGAGAAATAATATCGACTACGATCGCGCGGAATTTGAAAAATGTATGCGGGGCGAGATGTACAGCACCGAGTTTCGCGGGCGCGACGAGCTGGTGACCGCGGCCCTGATGCTCTGCCAGGAATATAACCGGACTCCGGCCAATGACAAGAAGCGTCGGGAGGAGCTGGTGCGGGAGCTGTTCGGAAAGGTGGGAAAGAATCCGGATGTGGAGCCCAATGTGTTCTGTGGCTTCGGATTCAATGTGGAAGTGGGGGATAATTTCTTCGCCAACAATGGCTGCAATTTCGTGGACCCGGCGAAGATTACCTTCGGAAATAATGTATTTATCGGCCCGGACTGCGGCTTTTATACAGCGCATCATCCTATCGACATGGAGCTTCGCAATCAGCTCTATGAGTGGGCATACCCGATTAACGTAGGCGATAACGTCTGGTTCGGCGGGGGATGCCGGGTGGTCCCGGGCGTGACCATCGGAAGCAATGTGGTCATCGGCGCAGGCAGCGTGGTGACCCATGATATCCCGGATAACTGCATCGCGGCAGGAAATCCCTGTCGGGTGATCCGGTACATAGATGAACATGGAAAACCTGTGAAAAAGGAGGATAAGAGTATGGATTACGGAAAGAAAGTGTGGATTTTCGCGGACGGCGATATGCCGCCCCAGGGCGACGAGGAACCCTTCGGACATGAGGCACTGACCATCACCAACTGCACCGACGTGGACGCGGAGGTAAAGGTGACGGTGCTGTTCACCGACCGGGAGCCGGATCATATGGTGCTCCGGGTAGAAGCCAGAAGAGTGAACTGCTTCCGCCTGGACTATCCGGTGGGCGATGAAAAGTATCTGATTCCCAAGGGACAGTATTCTCTGATTCTGGAGAGCAATACGCCGGTAGTCTCTGTGCTGGGACGTCTCGATCGCAGAAAAGATTTCGCTTATTACGAGATGGACGGCTTCTGCATGTAAATAAATTCCAGGGAGGTATCCTATGAAATACTATCTTGGTTTGGATAACGGCGGAACCGCCACCAAGGCGGCCGTGTTCGATGAGAATGGCAGAGAGGTGGCCGTGGCAGGCATGGATACGGCCATGCTGGTTCCGAAGCCCGGCTTTACGGAGCGAGATATGGAGGAAATGTGGGAGGCCAACTGTCAGGTGATCCGGCGCGCCCTGGAAAAGGCGGGCGTCACCGGGGACGACATTGCCTGCGTGGCGGTCTGCGGCCACGGCAAGGGCCTGTATCTGTGGGGCAAGGACGGGCGTCCCGTCCGGAACGGCATCATTTCCACCGATAACCGTGCCTGGCGGTATCCGAAAAAATGGAAAGAGGACGGCACGGAGGAGAAGGTATTCGCCCTCTCCTGCCAGCATATCCTGAGCAGTCAGCCGGTGTCTCTGCTGGCGTGGCTTAAGGATCATGAGCCGGAGACCTTAGAGAAAACCCAGTGGGTGTTCGCCTGTAAAGACTATGTGCGCTTCCGGCTGACGGGAGAGGCCTACGCGGAGCGAACCGATTATTCGGGCTGCAATCTGGTGAATCTCCATACGGGAGAATATGATCCGGAATTATTAAAACTATTCGGACTTTCAGAAATATTAGACAAACTTCCGCCTCTGAAATACTCCACCGATATCTGCGGCGGAATTACGGCGGAAGCGGCAGAAAAGACCGGGCTGAAGGCCGGGACGCCGGTGGCGGGCGGCACCTTTGATATCGACGCCTGCGCGCTGGCAGTGGGAATCACCGATGAAGAGCGGGTGTGCATGATTGCCGGAACCTGGAGTATCAACGAATACATCCGCAAGACCCCGGTGACCGACGGCAGCGTCATGATGAACTCCTTCTTCTGTCTGCCGGAGTACTATCTGGTGGAGGAGTGCAGTCCCACCTCAGCCGGAAATAACGAGTGGTTTATGAAAAACCTGCTTCCGGAGCTCCGGGAGGAGTGTAAGAAGACAGGTAAAAATATTTACGAGCAGATGAACGAGTGGGTGGGCGAGATCCCGGCGGAGGAGTTCTGCCCCATCTATCTGCCCTTCCTGATGGCAAGCAACGTACACCCGAATGCTTTGGGAAGCTTCGTGGGAATCAGTAATTTCCACACAAGAAAGCATCTTCTCAGGAGCATCTACGAGGGCGTAGCCTTCAGTCACCGCTATCATCTGGAGAAGTTGCTCGCGACCCGCACGGAACAGCCTGCGTCCATCCGTCTGGCAGGCGGCGCGGCTCGCTCGCCCAAGTGGACCCAGATGTTCGCGAATGTGATGAAGCTCCCGGTAGAAGGCGTGGAGGTCAGCGAGACCGGAGCCTTTGGCTGCGCGGTCCTGGCCGCCGTAGCCAATGGAGACGCTTCCGACGCGAAGGAAGCCGCGGATAAGATGTGCCGCTTCTTGCCGAAGGTAGAACCCGACCCGGCGCGGTCAGCTGTATATGACGAAAAGTATCGGCTGTACTGCCAGGTGATCGAAGCCCTGGATGGGGTATGGGATTCGGTGCAGGGGTATCGGGACAGACATTAGTTGAATTCAAAAATCACTTCTTGACGAATTTACCACATATTGGTAGAATAACAGTGTCGACAGAGGTCGCAGCAGGGAAAATGCTGACGGCGTGGTCGGCACTGTTTTATTACATTTATTTACATTCTACGAAAGATAAAATCACGGACTTCAAGATCGAAGTGAGAAATCCACAGAAGCAGGCGGAGAGATTCGCCTTAAAAGCATGATGAAAAATGAATAGAGACCGGAAGGGGAATGGTATGCAGACGGGGAAGGTATATCGATACGAGAAGGTTATTTTGCGGCCATGGGAATGGCTGTTAGGGGAG
>CAVKIR010000155.1:0-4567 GCA_963656395.1 Prevotella sp. CAG:279 | reverse complement strand
CTCCAGATATTCTTCTTGTCTTTCCGGCCGCTTAAGATGTTATCCACGGTCTCGAAGGAGGTAGCCATGGAGTGATCCATATTGTTATAGCGGTGCTGGCCGTTACGACCTACGCAGTAGAGGTTCTCAAAGGTATTCAGATACGCGATCAGATCGTCGATCTGATCATAGGTATCGAAGTATGCCGGATATGCCTTCTTCACGCGCTCTCTGTGGGAATCCAGTACATTCTTCTCACTGTTGATGACGCCCATCTTTACCAGCTCGGAGATACCGAATCTGACCCATTCCTCCTCGCTCATATTCCAGTACTTGTCGCCCTCGCTGCAGAAATATTCCAGACCGATCCATACCTTATGATCCGGATCCGATACCAGATACGGGGACCAGTTGTTGAATACCTGAATACGACCCAGCTTCACGCCCACGTCCTGTACGTAGATCCAGCAGTCCGGAACGATGTTGTTCAGAGTCTTCAGCTTGGTCTCATTTTTCAGATTCAGCTTATCGACCAGAAGTCCCACGGTCACGAAATCACGGTAGGGCAATCCCGCCGCAATCCTGCTCATATCCTCCGGCACATCGTTCATGCCGCCCACCAGATCTTTTACCGGCATGGAGGAAATGAATACGTCACCTTCGATGGTATACTCCTCACCATTCTGTACATAGGACAGGCTCTGTACGCGGCCGTCAGCCGTATGAAGCTTCGTCACCTTGCAGCCCTTGCGGATCTCGCCGCCCATCTTTTCGACCTCGGCAGCCGCTGTCTCCCACAGCTGACCCGGTCCGAACTTCGGATAATTGAATTCCTCGATCAGAGAAGTCTGCACCTGATGCTTGTCCTGCTTCTGGGGCAGCAGCTTCTGGAAATTATCCTTCAGAATGCCCATGATCGACAGACCCTTGGTGCGCTGTGCGCCCCAGGAAGCATCGATCTCGCTGGGATGGCGTCCCCAGAGCTTCTCGGTATAACCCTCGAAGAACATGGAATACAGCTTCTTTCCGAAACAGTTAATATAGAAGTTCTCCAGTGAATCCTCCGGCTTCTTCGCTACGGCTGCCTTCAGGTAGCTGAAGCCTGCTGTCATGGTGGTGGCAAAGCCCATGTTCTTGATGGTCCGTGCGTTCATCTTGACCGGATAATCGAAGAATTTCTTCTGATAATAGATCCGTGACACGCGATTACGGGTCAGCATGACGCGGTCTTCCTTCTCCGGGTCCGGTCCGCCCTTAGCCAACGGAATGGTACGTCCCAGCTTCTTATCGTCGTAGGACGGTGCGCCCTGCAGGGGCATAATCTCGTCCCACCATGCGGTTACGCGGTCATCCTTGGAGAAAAACCGGTGTCCGCCGATGTCCATACGGTTGCCATTGTAACGGACTGTACGGGAGATACCGCCGATCTCCTGGCTTTCCTCGAGAATCAGCACCTCGTACTCCTTTGATTTTTTTAATAATTCATATGCCGCCGTCACACCCGCCGGACCGGCACCTATAATCACTGCTTTCTTCATGTAAAGCTCCTTTTTTCTTACCTTTATTCTTTACAGGCCGCAATGGCCACTTGTCCCCATTGTACACGATCCGTCTGTATCCGTCAATTATATCGGCATTTGTTATTTTTTTCTTAAATTCCTATGAACTCGATTGAAGCGAAAATGGCTTTGTGCTATACTGCGGGTCAGGAAATGAACAGGAGGTCAGCGGCGTGAAAACACTTATCCGAAAATACAGGCATGCCTGGGTTTTACTTTACGGCTTTATCTATATGCCCTGGTTTCTCTGGCTGGAAAGCCGGTCAAACCAGCCCTATCATGTCATTCATGTATGGCTGGACGATAAGATTCCCTTCGTGGAGTACTTTATCGTTCCCTATCTGCTCTGGTTTGTATATGTTGCTGCTGTGTTCCTGTATCTCTTCTTCAAGGGAACCAAAAAGGAATTTTACCGCTACTGCATCTTCCTGTTTACCGGAATGACGCTGTTCCTGGTAATCTCTACCGTTTACCCGAACGGGCACCTGCTTAGGCCTGCGGAATTTCCACGGCACAATATCTTCACCTTCGCGGTGCAGATCCTGTACCAGGCGGATACGCCGACGAACATCTTCCCGAGCATCCACGTCTTTAATTCCATCGCAGCCCACCGGGCCGTGGTGAACGACCCGAAGCTCGGCCACAGCCGCATGATTCGCAGCAGCTCCTTCGTGCTGATGATTTCCATCATCCTGGCGACGATGTTCCTGAAGCAGCATTCCGCACTGGATGTGACGGCCGGCATCGTGCTGGGCAGGCTGATGGATCAGCTCGTGTACCGGATGGACTCCGCCTTCTCGGGAGAGCGGGCACCGAAGCGGAAGCGGGGAATGGTTAGTTAAATCCCACAAACTTGTTTGCAATCTTATAAGCCACTTCTGATATCTTCCGCCCGGTTCTGCCGGGCAGGTTCATCGTGCGGCCCAGGACGCCCCATTTGAGGTCATAGTAAGTCTTTGGGTCCTTCTTTTTCAGATATTTCCACAGCTCATACTTCTTTTCCAGATTCTCCTCGGTGCCGGAGCGAATCGCGATGATCGAGGAGACAACCATGATGATCTCCAGATAATTCTTCATATAATGGCGCAGCTTCCGGTTCGGTACCTGGCGCACATCCGAGAGCTTGTAGTCGTCGATCATGATGCGGTTGACCTTCAGCTGCTGGTCGATGCGGCCAATCATGACATTTTCATTGACGGACTGATCCGTGCGGCCGATATAATAACGATAGAAATTCACGTTCAGGTAATACAGGTATTTCACGTGGGGCAGCGGATGGTATACGAAGATATTATCCACATAGAAGGTGTGCTTTGGCAGCTCCAATCCACATTCCCGGAGCAGCTTGGTACGGTAAATGACCGAATGCATCAGGATGTACTGGCCCTTGTGCAGGAATTTCACATCGCTCCAGGTAAAGACCTGATTCTGCGGAAATGCGGAGCGGTAGCTCATAACCTTCTTGTGCTTCGCCCCTTCTTTCTCGTAGACGAAATTACTGATGAGCATGTCGACCATAGGGTTCGCACCGGCCAGCTTCTCCAGCGTCTTTAAGATTTCCTTATAAGCGGAAATGGATACCCAGTCATCGCTGTCCACCACCTTGAAATAAAGACCCGTGGCATTGCGGATGCCTGCATTCACAGCCTCACCGTGACCGCCGTTTTCCTGATGGACGGCCTTTACGATGGTCGGATACTTCTCGGCATACTCATCGGCGATGGCTCCCGTGCCGTCCACGGAACCGTCATCCACGATGATAATCTCCACTTCATCTCCGCCTGCCAGCAGAGAATGGATGCAGTTGCGCATATAAGCTTCTGAATTATAACAGGGAATAGCTACAGATAAAAGTTTCATCTCTTCCTCCTTTTTATGCCTGAGAATGGTCTTGAAAATACGATATATAAGCCGCGAAGGCCGATGGGATCGAATAGGTTTCTTCTATTTGCTGCCTGTCTGCAAAAAAGATATGCTCCGGGTTCTCCCGACCTTCAGCGGTATCCTCCGGATCCTCCACCTTCACCACGTAACCGGTCATATGCCATTCCACGTGGCTGAAGATATGCTTCGCCTCCGGAAGCTTTCGGATGCGGATGGGCGATAAGCCCTCGGATTTCACATAGGCCAGCACCCGGTCAGGATCCAGATGGCCTTCCAGGTTCGGCAGCTCGTACAGACCCGCCAGAAGGCCTTTCCCGGGCCTTTTTCGCAGGGCGGCCTGATTGTCCGACAGCAGTACCAGAACTGTCTTATTCTCGATTCTGCGCCCTTTGGGCGGGGTTTTCTTCGGAAATTCTGTCTCTACGCCGTCCCGGTGAGCCAGGCAAAGACCTGCCAGGGGACATTCGTCGCAGTGGGGTGCGCCGCCCGGGACGCAGACGATGGCTCCCAGCTCGATCAGGGATTGGCTGAAATCGCCGGATCGTTCTGCCGGAATCACAGCTCGTATCTCCTGCTCGAACCGTCGTTTTACGGATTGCTTCAGGATATCGTCGCTGCTCTTTTCGATACGGGACAGCACCCGCAGTACATTGCCGTCTACAGCCGGATAGGGCAGGCCGAAGGCAATGGAGGCGATCGCTCCCGCTGTATAGCTTCCGATACCGGGCAGCCCCAGAATCGCATCGAAGTCCGCGGGCATCTGCCCATCGTACTCACTCACCAGCTTACTGGCTGCTTTTTGCAGATTTCGGACACGGTTATAATATCCTAACCCCTCCCACAGCTTCAGGATCACATCCTCGGGAGCCTCCGCCAGATCCCGGATGGTGGGAAGTGCCGTCATAAAGCGCTCGAAATAGGGTTTGACTGCTTCCACCCGGGTCTGCTGCAGCATGATTTCCGATACCCAGACCCGGTAGGGTGTCGGATGCTCCCGCCAGGGCAAAACTCGCGCATGGGCGTCATACCAGGCGAGAAGGGGTATTACAATTTCTTCCATATAATAATTCATTTTTTAGATTCTCTAAAATTGGTTCGGGTGTCAAAACACCCGAACTTTTGGTTACACGAATTGTTCCGTGCTT
>CAVKIR010000154.1:0-4640 GCA_963656395.1 Prevotella sp. CAG:279 | reverse complement strand
GAAAGATCCTTCCCAGAAGAATCACAGGAAACTGTGCAAAGCACCAGAGAGCTCTGACCGTTGCTATCAAGAGAGCACGTCACATTTCCCTGATGCCGTACGTAATGGACTAATCCGTTTACGGGAATCAGACCCCGCAGTCAAACAGGACTGCGGGGTTTTTAGGTGAGGAAATAACATGATTCAAAAGAAAAAACTGAATCAGTTTTACATAGAGCAATACGAGCGGGCAGGGCGTAAAAAGCCGAAAAAGCCGGTGAAAGAGGCGGGTATGCAGGCACGCATCGCAAAGCTTCAGAAGACCCTGCGGAGTACGCGGCCAAGCCAGATCAACATTCGGAATCTGGAGGAGCTGCACCGTCAGCTGAAAAATGTGGCTTCCTATGCTTACCGCAGGAACAAGGAAGAATTGATCAAGGTGCTGAACGAGGAAATGCTGCCGAAGCTTATGGAGCTTGACCTGGGGATGCTGCTGACCGAGCAGAAGGAAGGATTGAACGGTGAATTTCTGGCCTGGGTGCGCCGAACCATGCCCTGCGCCATCTGCCAGGAGCCTATGTTCACGCTGTACCCGAAATTCCGCCGCTATAAGGTGAAAAATAAGATCCTGGAGCTGGTTCCGGCCAGACCCGAGATGGAGTTCGCTGAGGTGCGGGAGCTGTCCCGGCATTTCGTGCTGCATATCGGTCCCACCAACAGCGGTAAGACCTTCCATGCGCTGGAACGGCTGAAAAAAGCCCGGAACGGTGCCTATCTGGGGCCGCTTCGTCTGCTGGCTCTGGAGGTCTACGAGCAGATGCACAGCGCGGGAATTCCCTGTGCTATGCGGACCGGACAGGAGTGTATCGAGGAAGAAGGAAGCTGCGTGGTGGCCTCCACCATCGAGATGGCTGATTTTGATGAAACTTACGACGTGGCGGTGATTGACGAGGCACAGCTGGTGGCAGATACCGACCGGGGACATTCCTGGACGAAAGCCATCTTAGGGCTCCGGGCGGAGGAGATACATATCTGCATGAGTCCGGCGGCGGAGCAGGTGGTTTGCCATCTGATTGCCCTGTGTCAGGATGATTACGAGATTCGCAGGTATGAGCGAAAGACCGAGCTTGTCTGCGAGGATGCGCCCTTTCATTTCCCGGAGGATATACAGAACGGCGACGCCCTGATCGCATTTTCCAAGAAATCGGTACTGGACGTGGCCGGACGTTTGGAGGAGGCGGGTATCGCCTCCAGCGTCATCTACGGCAGCCTGCCGCCGGAGATTCGAAGAAGACAGACCCGGATGTTCAACCGGGGTAAGACAAAGGTGGCTGTGGCCACAGATGCCATCGGCATGGGACTGAACCTGCCGGTACGCCGCATCGTCTTCATGCAGACAGACAAGTTCGACGGTGTCAGCCGCCGACCGCTGAAGGTGCCGGAGGTCAAGCAGATCGCCGGGCGGGCAGGTCGCTTCGGCATCTATGACAAGGGGTATGTGAGCGCCCTGGGCGAGACAGAGCTGGAATTTATCCGGAGCCTCTATGAGGCCGACGAGGAGCCCCTGACCCAGGTGAACTTAGGCTTTCCCCAGGTGCTGCTGGACATCGACGCGCCCCTGGATGAACTGATGAAGATCTGGTACTCCGTCACCCCGTCAGAGCCCTTCGTCAAGGAGAACATCGATGAGGCTCTGTATCTCTATGAGCAGGCCAAAAGGTACAAAAACCAGATCGACGGCTTCGAGAACAAGCATCTTGTATACAAAATGATCACCTGTCCCATCGACATCAAGGATCGCCGGGTGGTCGGTCTGTGGCTGGATTATTGCCGAAGCTATACGGCGGATGTATCCCTCGAAAAGCCGGCCTTCTACCGGGATCGCAAGGGCGGCATCGCCCAGTATGAGACCTACTACAAGCAGCTGGATCTGTATTATCAGTTCTCGCACCGTATGCAGAAGGAGCTGGACGAGGAATGGCTGGCCGAGCAGCGGGAGAAGACCGAGATGCGGATCATGAACTATCTGACCCGCGGAAAACAGAATTATATCGCACGGTGCCGCTACTGCGGCAGGCTCCTGCCCCTGGGATCCCCGTTCCAGGTGTGCGACGATTGCTTTGGGAAGCGCTGAGAGGCGCTTCCTTTTTTATGCAGGGGACAGCTTCAACAGGCTCTGCAGGATGGAAAGCTGTGGATTGTACGTGTGAAAAGACAAGGAATGATAAAAATAATACAAGTTTCAGCACATGCAAAGTTGTACTATAAATAGTGTTAAAAATGGGACAAACTAGGGAGCGAAATGGTAAAAAGTCACAAAATGACGGAGAATGACGGAACATAAGCTGCAGGAAATTAGTCAAAGTACACATATGTTGTAAGTGGATGTAAAGAAACGACCAAACGAAACACACAAAATAATACAACTTGCTAAAAATAATTTGCTGTATTTTATTGCAAGTTTTTTCCACCCTGCATATAATAAGCTCATCAACAAGGTTACGGACATAACCGAAATGAAATCAATAAGGGAGGAAAAGACATGAACAAGCTTTTCAAAAAAGTGACTGCCACAGCAATGGCAGCAACCATGGTTCTGGGAATGACCGCATGCGGTTCCAGTGCCGACACAACTACTTCTACAGACAGCTCCAGTTCTGCAGGAACTGAGACGACTGCAGCAGTAACAGACAACAGTGACATCAAGATTGGTGTTTCCATCTGGTCCTCTACCGACGTACTCGGTTCTCAGTGTAAACTGATTCTGGACGAGGCAGCAAAGGCTCTGGGCGTTCAGGTACAGTACGTAGACCAGGGGCATGTATCCGAGAAGGTTACCGCTTCTGTAGAGCAGCTGGTAGCAGCAGGATGCCAGGGCATCATCATCTGCAACTCTTCCGATACAGAGATGACATCCGCTATCAAGACCTGTAACGACAACAAAGTATATCTGGCACAGTTCTTCCGTGTAATCAGCGAGGAGAACAGCGCAGACATCTATCAGATGGCTACCGATTCCGCTTACTACATCGGTGCAGTTCATGAGGACGAGCCGGCGAACGGCGAGGAACTGGTGAACATCCTTCTTGAGAAGGGCGACAGAAACATTGGTCTGATTGGCTGGGAGCAGGGAGATGCAACCTGGCTTGGAAGATGGGAAGGCTACAAAGCAGGCGTAGAAGCTTGGAACGAGGCTAACCCGGATGATCAGGCTACCCTGTCTGAGCCGCAGTACGCAGGAACAACCTCTGAGGGCGGTTCCAAGGCAGCAGAGGCTCTGATGGCAGCTGATCCGAACCTGGATGCACTGATTCCGGCAGGCGGCGGCGGGGACCCGCTTCAGGGTGCTATCGCAGCAGTAGAGCGTGCAGGCAAGACTCAGGACATCGACATCGTATCCACAGACTTCCTTCCGGACCTGGGAGAGAGACTTGAGAACGGTTCCATGGCTGGTGAGTCTGGCGGACATTACTGCGACCCGCTGATCGCGTTCATGATGGTTTACAACGCAATCAAGGGCAACTACACAGATTTCTCAGGCAAGTTTGAGGATGTTCCGTTCCCGTATCTGTATGTATCCTCTGCAGATGACTACAAGGCATACGAGCAGTACTTCGTAGACCAGCTTCCGTATACAGACGAAGAGCTTGTAGCTATGTCTGAGCTGGATCTGGAAGGCCTGAAGGCAGCAGCAGCCAGCGTATCCATCGAGGATGCAGCATCTCGTGCAGGTAACTAAATTCTAAGGGCTTAGAGTTTGTAGGAGCCGGTGTCGCGCGGCGATACCGGCTCTTATTATCAAAAAAATGAGGTAAAGAGTATGGGTTCTAAAAAGCTGTCGGGAAGTACAAAGGGTTATCTGATTCTATTGGGTCTGGTTGTACTTTCCTGGGGTATCTTTAAAGTACTGTCACCGAGCAACTTCGGTTCCGCAGCCAACATGCTGAACTATTTTCAGGCCAGCCTGATTGCCACGGTCGGTGCAGTAGGATTTTATTTCGTTATGGTAATGGGTATGTTCGACTTCTCCATCGGAGCGAACATCATGCTTTCCGCGATTGTAGGATGCGTATTTGCAACAAAGTTTAATCTGGGTTATCTGGGACTGATTGCAGGCTGTATCATCTGCGGCGCCATCGTAGGTGTCCTGAACGGTATCTTCTATGTAAAGCTCCGGATCCCGTCCATGATTGTTACCACCGGTCTGGCTCTGATCTATGAGTCCGTTGCCAACTACATCGCAGGCGGCGTGGAGCAGACCCTTCCGGCGAACCTTCGTATGTTCGGACAGATGCCGGGCGATATCATTCTGGCTATCCTGGCCTGTGTGGTCGCATATATCTTCCTGAACTACACCAAAATCGGAACTTACACCTATGCTATCGGAAGCAACGAGTTCGTAGCCAAGAACATGGGTATCGACGTTAATAAATATAAAGTCCTGGCATTCATCTTAAGCGGTGCATTCCTGGGCGTTATGGCTATCCTGACCATCAGCTACGGTTCCTCCATGGTAGCCGTTACCGGTATGTCATCCATGAGCCGTAACTTCGTACCGACCATGGGCTGCTTCTTCGGTCTGGCGTTCAAGAAATACGGAATGCCCCTGCAGGCCATCATCATCGGTGAGTTCGTCATCAACATCATTTTCTTCGGCTTCA
>CAVKIR010000153.1:0-4665 GCA_963656395.1 Prevotella sp. CAG:279 | reverse complement strand
TCCTCCACCGACATGCAAGCATGTCGTGGACTCAGACTTTTGACACTGTAACCAATAATCTGTCTTGTCCTTTTCTGTTATCTCTCGAATAACCTTGCATGGATTGCCCACTGCGATTACATTTGACGGGATATCCTTCGTAACGATACTGCCGGTTCCTATAATTGTATTATCGCCAATGGTGACGCCCGGCACTACTTTTACGTCTCCTCCCAACCATACATTTTTTCCGATATGAATGGGTTTGCTGTAACATCCGCCATTTATCCGTTCGATTGCATCCGTAGAATGATTTGCTGCGTACAGCCCGACATTCGGTCCGAGCAATGTATGAGAGCCTATGGTCACTTCGGCACAATCCAGGATTACACAGCCAAAATTGATATAGACATCATCTTCAATCGTGATATTTTTGCCAAACTCACATTTGAAATCTGGCTCAATCCAAACCCTCTTGCCGACTTTCTTAAACAACTGCTGCATGAGCTGACCACGCAATTCGGTTTCTTCATCCTCAGTCTTGTTGTAGGCTCTGAACAGTTTCTTTGCCATAACCCTGCGGTTGAATAAATCCTCATCGAAATCATTGTATATAAGGCCTTGCTGTGATCTTTCCCATTCTGTCATACTAAGCACCCCATTCTCCTGTCTCTAATTCAGATACGGCAGCGGATTCACCTGACTGCCATTTATAATAATTTCAAAATGTACATGGGGTCCCGTACTTCGACCCGTATTGCCGGAGAGGGCAATCTTCTGTCCCTGGGTGACTTTCTGACCTGCAGATACCAGGATCTTGCTCAGGTGGCCGTAGCGGGTCTGCTTGCCGTCCGGATGGCGAATGGTGATACAGTTGCCGTAGCCGCTGGACCAGCCGGCCTGGACGACCGTGCCGCCGCAGGAGGCCATAACTGCCGTGCCGATGGGGCACGCCCAGTCCACGCCCTTGTGCATCCGGCCCCACCGTTTCTTGAAGCCGGAGGTGAAGCGTCCGCCGGAAATGGGCTTGATGTAGGTGGGCGGCGTCTGGGTGCCGCGCTCCACGATCTTCGGAACCGGCTCACTGAGAACTGTCTCAGAGATCACATCCCGCCTCTCCTCCACACCGTTTTTCTTCGTAATCAGTGCCGTTACCTCATGGTAACCGGCCTGCTCCTCCTGGCGCACCTCGGTCTTTGTGGTGTACCATTCGTCATTATCGATATACTGGACATCCGCGTAGTACTCCTCCTGGTAGGTGGATTCCTCCACGGTCTCCACGGAAAGCTCCGGCTCCGGCACGGTGATGATGATCTCATCCCCCTCGTGAAGCACTGTATTCTCGGTCATATCCTCATTTAATGCCAGCACCTCCGACACGCGGAGCCCATTGTTGTTCGCGATCACGGACAGGGTGTCGCCTGCCTTGACCTCATAGATCTCATTCTTCGCCGTATCCTTGGTCACCAGATCGATGGCCTCGTCCGTGGGCGTAATCTCGTCCGCCGATACATAGGCCTCGGCGATCTCCACCTTTTCCGCGAAATCCACCGAGCGGAGGCCGTCGCCCTCCACCTGTGTCTCTGCAGTATCCGCAGCATTCTCCTGCGCCACATCTTCTTCAGTGACCGTCTTCGTGATGACGCTCTCCACTGCCTGGCTTACGTCATACTCGCCGATGCCTGCGCAGGCTTCGCCGATCCCGGCGATACCGCCCAGCTTCGCCACCTCCGCGGCCGTCTCCTCGACAGTATTCTGCTTCGACACCTCTACGGTATATACATTCAGCTCCCGAGTCGCGTCGGATACGATATTGATCTGAAATGCATTCTCCGTATCATACCGATCCTTGGTGGCATACAACACGTCCATCACGTCCTGATAGCTTCCCAGCGTCACCGTGAACTCGTTAATCTTCATCAGGTATGCCTTTTTCTTCGCTTTCGCCACGACCTGGGTCAGCTCATTGTAGAAGGCATCGGTCAGCGTATCACTGTCCATGGTGGAGCCAAAGATCTTCGGCACCTTGTCGAGCTCGTAGTCCACATCTGCCAGCACCAGACCGTCCGTCTCCCTGGAAATCCGGGCTCTGGCCTGCAGATAGGCATTCTCCACCACAGAAGGATTCTTCACAGAGCCCACGGTCTTGCCCGCCAGCGTAACCTCGTAGTAGCTGTCCCCGCTGCCGAAGCCGCTGCCGATGAGCGGCACGCCCAGCAGCATGCAGCCGCAGGTAATCATCATGGATTCCGCGAATACCAGCTGTGATTTTTTATTAAAAAATAGCTTCTTTTTTTTCATTGGTTTTTGTATCTTCTTTGATCTCAAGTACACCCCGGAGTGTCTCCGAGGTGTAATAATTTCGTAACATTTTTATTCTACCAATATTTCCAGGGCTTGTAAAGTCTTTTCTAAGGTTTCTTCCACGCCCAGACCATCCTCCACGATGGTCACATCGGCGTATTTTTCATAGAGGACTTCGCGCTCTATATAGAGATCGCGCAGGGTCTGTCCGTCCCGCAGCACCACGCCGCGTCCCTTCACGTCCCGGAGTCTCGATTTTACCGCCTTATAAGAGAGGCGCAGATATACAATCACACTGATTTCGCCCAGATGCTTCATGGCTTCCTCGCCGTACACCACGCTTCCGCCGGTGGCAATGACGGCATTTGCCGGATTCAGTCCTGCATTGACCCGGTTCTCCACGGCCAGAAAGCCGTCCGGACCGTCCCTCTGAATGATATCCTTCAGAAGCAGTCCCTCTTCCTTTTGAATCACCAGATCCGCGTCAATAAAATCCTTTCCCATCATTTTCGCCAGTATGACACCGATGGTACTCTTTCCGGCTCCCGGCATTCCGATCAGTACGACGTTCTTCTTCATCTTCTGCCCCTTCCTTTGCTGCCCTGCTTTACGTTCTTCTTCGCGGTCTTTGCGGGCTTCTTCCGCACACTGAAGCCGAAGCTGCCGATCTCCTCTCCCAGTGTGAAGTAGGTGCCGTGGGAGTAGGCCACCAGGTTCGTGCTGTTCAGCTCAAAGCGGCCGTTTTCATTCAGGTAGGCCGCATCTACCGTCACGCCCAGCACCTCCGCCAGGAACATATGGTGGCTGCCCAACTCCTTCACCTCGATCACCCGGCACTCGATGTTCACCGGGCTCTCCTCGATGGTGGGCGCATAGCGCAAATGCTCGGCTCTGCCCGGCGTCAGATGCATCTCCGCAAACTTGTCCACATCCCGGCCGGAGCGCACGCCGCAGTAATCGGTGGCCTTCGCCAGCGACTTCGTGGTCAGATTGATGACGAATTCGCCGGTCTCCCGGATGATATCGTAGGAATAGCGGTTCGGCCGCACAGAAATCGATACCATAGCGGGGTCGGAACAGATGGTTCCGGCCCACGCCACTGTGATAATATTCGGTTTTTCTCCCTCTCTGGCACAGCTTACCATGACGGCCGGGAGGGGATAGAGCATGTTGCCTGCTCTCCAGTGCTGCTTTTTCTTTTCCATATTTTACCAGTCTATCATTTATCTTATTTCTTCCATCTGCTGAATCATGCCGGCCAGGGAAGGAATCAGCTGCTTCTTGCGGGATACCAGACCCTTCAGCAGATAGCTGTCGCCGTCATCCGGCAGCTGGAAGGCTTCCTTCACCAGAGTATCGGAGTTCGGGCCATAGCACAGAAGCTCGGTGCTTTCCTTGATGATATTCGTCAGCATGAAGAAAATCATATGCAGACCGCTTTCCCGATGTGCCGCGGGCAGATAGGGAATCAGCTTCTCGCGGATCTCCTCCAGCTCCACCGCGTTCATGGAGTTGATCTGGCCTACGCCGAATTCTACGCTTCCCACATCGAAGCGCTTGAAATCCTGATAGAAGATCTCCTCTGCGGTACGAGAGCCCAGGTTGCTGCCCGCGGAGAACATGTCTACCGCCAGATCCTCGATATCGATGCCCGCGATCCCGGCCAGCTTCTCTGCTGCTGCCTTGTCCACAGCCGTACAGGTCGGCGAGCGGAACATCAGGGTATCGGAAATGATGGCGGAGCACAGAAGTCCCGCGATCTTCTTCGGGATCTCGACGCCCTTCTCCTGATACATCTGGTACATGATGGTGGCGGTGCAGCCCAGAGGCTGGTTCCGGAAGAAGACCGGAGACATGGTCTCCAGGGCGCCCAGACGATGATGGTCGATAATCTCCAGAATCTCTGCGTGGTCGATGCCGTCTACAGCCTGGGTCTCCTCATTGTGATCCACCATGATGACCTGCTTTCGCTTCAGATTCAACAGATTCCGTCTGGAAATCATGCCGATGTAATTGTCATCCTTGTCTACGATCGGGAAGTCGCGGTAGCGCTTCTGACCCATGATATCCTTGATATCATCTGTCTTCTCATTGACATTGAAAATGGTCAGATTCTCGGACTTCATAAAGTAACGGATGGGCATGCTCTGGTTAATCAGACGAGCCGCCGTAAAGGTGTCATGCGGCGTACTGATCACCACGCAATGGTGCTCCTGAGCCAGCTTCTTGATGGTCATGGAGATCTTCGCGCCTTCGCAGACGATGATACAGCCCGCATGCATCTCGATGGCGCAGAGCTGGGACTCGTAACGGTTACCCAGGATCACCAGGTCTCCCTCCTCGATGTAGTCCTCCATCAGATCCGGGTTGGCCGCTGCGATA
>CAVKIR010000152.1:0-4679 GCA_963656395.1 Prevotella sp. CAG:279 | reverse complement strand
GTTGCAGAGATGGCTAAGAACGTAGCGATGCAGGCTGCAGCTCTGAAGCCGCTGTACACCAGCGATGCTGAGGTAGAGCCGGAGTACATTGAGAAGGAAAAGGCCATCCTGATGGCACAGATCCAGAACGATCCGAAGGAGTCCCAGAAGCCGGAGAAGGTTATCCAGGGCATGATCCAGGGTCGTATCAATAAGGAGCTCAAGGAGATCTGCCTGCTGGATCAGGTATACGTAAAGGCAGAGGACGGAAAGCAGTCCGTAGCCAAGTACGTAGCACAGGTAGCAAAAGAGAATGGTGCCAACATTACCATCAAGAAGTTCGTTCGTTTCGAGACCGGCGAAGGCATGGAGAAGAAGAACGAGGATTTTGCAGCTGAGGTTGCAAAGCAGATGGGAATGTAATTTCCGCGTAGCAGATTAATAAATACGGAAAGACATAATCGGCAACAGAGAAGCTATTACTTCATGAGCAGATTCAAGGAGCAGTGGTATAAGCCACTGCTCCTTTTTTATCCAATCTGCTTGCCGGTTGAACGAGGGAGTAATACGATGATTGAATTTTTAAACTGGCTGGACGGTGTGCTTTGGGGTGTTCCGTTGATAGCCCTGATGATTCTTACAGGCTTATACTTTACAGTACGTTCCGGATTTTTCCAGTTCCGGTATTTCGGCTGGATTATGAAACGCACGATTGGAAGGATTTTCCAGAAAGAAGACACAGAACATGAAGGAAAGGGTATGCTGACCTCCTTCGAAGCGATTTCCACGGCCATCGGTGGAACTGTAGGCTTCGGCAATATAGCCGGCGTAGCCACAGCGGTGGCTGCAGGCGGACCGGGCGCCATCATGTGGATGTGGCTGTGCGCACTGCTGGGTATGATTCTGAAGCAGGTAGAGGTAACCCTGGGCTGTTATTACCGTCATACCAATGAAAAGGGCGACTATTACGGTGGACCGACCTATTACATGGAGAGCGGTCTCGGAAAAGAACGCCATTGGGGAAAGCTGTGGCTGATTCCGGCGATTATCTTCGGAATCGGTATTTTCTCCACCTTCTTTGTCACATCCTCGACGCTGACAGCAGCGCAGGTGGTATCCGGTGCGCTGAATCTGGGCACCCTGAATCTGGGCAGCATGCAGATCGAAGGCGTGATTCTGATGGGCGCTGTACTCTGTGTCATCACCTACGGAGTTACCAGCGGCGGTACGAAGAAGATTGCAAGTCTGTTCAGCAAGCTGGTTCCCTTCATGAGTATTCTCTATATTCTGATGGGTATCGGTATGATTTTGATCAACCTTCAGCGCGTGCCGGGTGCTTTCGCAGCTATCGTAACGAACGCATTTACCGGAACGGCTGCAGTGGGCGGCTTTGCAGGCTGCGCAGTCAGCGAGATTATCCGCGTAGGTATGGCTCGTTCTGTCTATTCCAATGAGGCCGGCTGGGGTACTTCTCCGATGATTCACAGCTCGGCAAAGACCAGACATCCGGTGGAGCAGGGACTGTGGGGCTCCTTTGAGGTATTTTTTGATACCATGATTATCTGCACTATTACAGCACTGTCTGTAGTCTTAAGCGGAAACTGGACCGACGGAACCAACGGCGGAACCCTGGCTTTAAGCTCCTTTGCCAGCGGCTTTGGCCGGGTTGGAAGTCTGCTTCTGGCCTTGATTATGGTAATCTTCACCGTGACGACCTCCGGAGGCTGGTTTACGTATTATCTGGCTATTCTCGAGCATCTCTACAAGCAGGAAGGCCGTGTAAAGGATATTGTGATGAAGATCTTCTATGCAGTGCGGGCTCTGCCGGGACTTCTGTGGACGATCTATCTGGTAAAGACCGACAACCAGGGCTTTATCTGGACGGTGGTCGATATCACCTCCGCGATTCCGACCTTCATCAATGTGGCTGTGATCCTGATTCTGTCGAATCAGTATTTTAAGCTCCTGAAGGATTACAAGGCCAGATATCTGGGTGTGGGCAAGTTAGAGGAGAACACCTGCCTGTTCTACGAGGATAAAAAGGAAAAGTAGAGGTAACGATATAAGGGGCGAATGACATGAAGACAATTTATTACAACGGAAAGGTATATACGGGAGAGCTTCCGCTGGTACAGGCTTTTGCCGTGGAGGACGGCAGCTTTGTATTTGCAGGAACGGATGCGGATGCGAAGACCCTTGCAAAAAGCGGGGATGAGCTGGTAGACCTGAAGGGACAGTTTGTATGCAGCAGCTTCAATGACAGCCATATGCATCTGTTAAATTATGGAAGCTCCCTGATGTCGGCGAAGCTGGCGGAGCATACAGACAGCCTGGAGCATATGCTGCAGTGCATGAAGGACTTCGCAGCGGAGCATCCTGTCAAGGGAAAGGCCTGGCTGATGGGACGCGGTTGGAACCAGGATTATTTCACAGATGTGAAGCGGATGCCGAATCGCTACGATCTGGATCAGGTTTCGGCGGAGCTTCCGGTCATCGTGGTACGTGCCTGCGGCCATTGCCTGGTGGTAAACAGCAAGGCGCTTGAGCTTCTGGGTGTGACAGCCAGGACTGAGCAGCCGGAGGGCGGCGAGATCGGTATGGAGAATGGAGAGCCGGACGGACGCTTCTTTGACAATGCCATGGATCGGGTCTATGCGGCGATTCCGGTTCCGGATAAGGAACAGATCAAGGACATGCTTCGCCTGGCCTGCAAGGCTCTGAATCGTTACGGCGTGACCAGCAGCCAGACAGACGACTACTGTGTATACAGGGCAGTTGCGTGGCAGACGGTGAATGAAGCCTACGAGGAGCTGGAGAAAAGCGGCGAGCTGACGGTGCGTGTCTATGAGCAGTGTAATTTTACGGATCTGGCGTCATTAAAGGAATTCGTGGAGTCAGGTCATGTGACCGGAACCGGCAGTGACAGGTTTAAAATCGGTCCTTTAAAGATGCTGGGGGACGGCGCCCTGGGAGCCAGAACGGCATATCTAAGTCGGCCTTATGCCGACGATCCTTCCACCTCCGGTATACCGGTATTCAGCCAGGAGACGCTGGATGAGATGATTGGCTATGCCAATGCCCACGGTATGCAGGTGGCAGTTCATACCATCGGCGATGCCTGCCTCGATCGGGTGCTGAAGGCCTACGAGAAGGCACTGAAGGAGAATCCCCGGGAGGATCACCGTCACGGTATCGTGCATTGTCAGATTACCCGACCGGATCAGCTGGAGAAAATCGCGGCCTATCAGCTCCATGTCTATGCGCAGAGTATTTTCCTGGATTATGACAATCATATCATAGAGCAGCGTGTGGGGCAGGAGCTTGCATCCACCAGCTATTGCTGGAAGACCCTGATGCAGAAGGGTGTCTCTGTCAGCAACGGAACGGATTGCCCCGTGGAGCTGCCGGACGCGCTGGCATCCATGCAATGTGCAGTCACCCGGACGACACTTCACGACCATGTAGGTCCCTATCTTCCGGAGGAGAGCTTCACCGTGGAGGAGGCGCTGGACAGCTACACCATCCGCGGAGCCGAGGCCAGCTTTGAGGAGAAGGTAAAGGGTCGGATAAAGCCCGGCATGCTGGCGGATTTTGTGATTCTGGGAGCGGATCCCTTCGCAGTAGATCCGGAAAGCATCAAGGATATTCCGGTTCGCGCTACCTATCTGGGCGGACAGAAGGTTTTCGGATAAAAATCGGATAAAAAATATACTATACAACCCCCTTGCGTTGCACTATAATAAGAAAAAACGCGAGGGGGTTTTGTTATGGAAGCTTTATTTCATGCGGTGAATGCGATCTGCGGGAAAATTCAGATTATATCCGATTTGTTCTGGGAATTTCCGACCAACTTTGACGGGTACGCATCCATCCCGATCCTGGGAAATTTCAGCCTGGCAATCATCCTTTTGGTAGGAACCGGCATCTATTTTACCTTTCAGCTCCGCTTCGTACAGGTGCGGAAGTTTCGATACGGTCTGCACGTGCTGGTTCACAGCAAGACGACAGCCATGGGTATCTCCTCCTTGGCGGCCTTCCTTCTGTCTACCGCGATGCGTGTGGGTCCCGGCAATATCCTGGGCGTGACCGGAGCGATCTCCATCGGTGGGCCGGGAGCCTTATTCTGGATGTGGGTTTCCGCATTTTTCGGCATGGCGACTGCCTTTGTGGAGTCTACCATGTCGCAGATTTTCAAGGAGAAACGCGGTGATGCCTATGTGGGCGGCCTTCCCTTTTACGGACGGCGTCTGCTTAGGGATGCGGCCTGGGCAGGCGTTGCCCTGAGCATGCTTTATATCATTTACGCCTTTCTCTGCTTTCCGGCTCAGGGCTTCAATACGATTTCTGCCGTGGGAGCCATTGCCGGTGCGATGACCGGGATCAGCTTTGCTACAGACTCCGCCCTGTACTGGGTTTCCTTTGCCATCCTGGTTGTGGTGACAGCCGTGATCAGCTTTGGCGGTATCAAAAAAATATCGAAGGCAACGGATATCCTGGTGCCGATCATGGCGGTAGTATACGTGCTGACCGTCGTTGCTTTGGTACTTTGCAACTTCACCCGGATTCCCTGGTTCTTCTCAGCTGTCTTTACACAGGCGTTTAAGCCGGCGGCTATTTTTGGCGGAACCTTTGGCGCAGCCCTAAGCCAGGGCATCAAGCGCGGTCTTATGTCCAACGAGGCAGGACAGGGAACCATTACC